>JAFODQ010000099.1 GCA_017380615.1 Clostridia bacterium
GTGAAATATCCTGTTTTATTACTGGCATTATAAGTTGGGTATTATATATTGACTTATTCGGTAATAAATAGTAAAATGTTTTCATAAATTTTATTATTTCAGGAGGCAGTTATGGCAGAATTCTTTTTAAATGACTTTTTTGTCGGAATTGACGTTGCTATTTACCAATTTGTGGATAGTATTATGAATCCCGTGCTTAATGTTATCATGACATTCATCACACACCTTGGTGACACACCGGGTATCATTTGGTGTATTATCGGCATTTGCTTGCTTATTCCAAAGAAAACCCGTAAGCTCGGTGTTCTTTTGTTTGCAGGTCTCGCAATTTCCTCAATTATCAACAACCTTTGTCTCAAGGAATTTATTGAAAGACCAAGACCATACAACCTTGATCCGCAGGTTTGGCTTGATGCAGGCTATACATATAAGTGGCCTGATCTTATCCACAAGAGCAGCAGCTGGTCATTCCCATCAGGTCACACATCAACATCAATCGGTGCAGCATTTGCTCTTCTTCTTTCCTGCAAGAAGAAAAATCTTGCAATCGGTATCCCCACATTCATTCTTTCACTTCTTGTGGGCTTCTCCAGAATCTATGTTCATGTTCACTATCCAACAGATGTTATTGCAGGTGCAATCGTTGGTTTAATCGGTGGCGCAATCGCATGGCTTCTTGTTGAAAAGGTGCTTATGCCAAAGGTTGTTCCCGTAATCGAAAATAAGCTGAACAAGAAACTCTTTTAATTCATAAAACCAAAGACCTATTCAATTGAATAGGTCTTTTTACATAAGGATGTGAAATTTATGTATCCACAGCTTTTTAATACACCCAAAATATATAGTGGTGAAAATTGTGTTATTGAATATGCAAATATTTTTTCTTCGTATGGAAAACGGTGTCTTATTGTCACAAGCAAATCAGGTGCTGTCAGAAGTGGCGCCTTGGCTGATGTGAAAGCAGCATTGGATAGTCAGGGTATAAGCTATGAAATCTTTGATAAAATAACCGAAAATCCTCTTGTTTCAACAGTAATTGAAGGTGGTAAGGCTGCAAGGGAATATGGAGCTGATTTCATAATAGGTATCGGTGGAGGCTCACCGCTTGATGCGTCAAAGGCAATCGGCATTTGTGCGAAAAATCCACAGTACGATATTGACGGACTTTATAACAGAAGGAATCCATCCAAGGCTTTGCCTGTAATTCTTGTGGGCACTACAAGCGGCACGGGCAGTGAGGTCACAGGCGTATCTGTTCTCACTAATGATAACACCATGCAAAAAAAGAGTATTGGCGGTGCAGACTGCTACAGTGCAGTTTCATTCTGTGATGCAAAATATACCTACTCAATGAGCTACGATGTAACAGTAACCACAGCACTTGATGCCTTTGCTCATGCCGTGGAGGGCTATTTCTCGCCCAAATGCACAGAATACCCTCGCATGTATGCTGAGATGGCTCTTAAAAGCCTTTTTAAGGGTCTCAAGGTGCTTTGTGAGACAAATTCCCTTCCCGATGAAAAAACTCGCGAGGAGCTTTATCTGGGCTCAATATATGCAGGTCTTGAGCTCAATATCTGTGGTGCTGCGTTCCCACACACAGTGGGCTATGTGCTTACAGAGGAGTTCGGTATTCCTCACGGAAAAGCCTGCACAGCATTTATGCCTTTGTTAATTGAAAAAGCTAAGAAGGCAGATGCAGAAAAATTCCACAAATTCTTAAGATGCGTTGGCGTAAATGAATTTGAGCTTGTAGAAATTATAAAGGCGCTTACCGGTGTGAAAATAAAGGCATCCGATGAGCAGATTGAAGCCTGGTGCTCCCGTTGGAAGGATGGTAACAAAAATTTTGATAACAGCCCCGGAGGATTTGATTATAAACAAGCAGAGAGTGCAATTAAAAATCTGAGATAAAATAAAGGATCTTGAAATTTATTCAAGAGCCTTTAACTATTAATTATCTTTTTTGCTCAATACACTTGCCACAATAATTGCAGTAACACCTGCTACCAGCTTTCCAACAATCACAGCCACAATGTGCTCTGAGTTGTATGAAAGCGTAAAAGCTAGGTGGTCACCGAAAACAAAGGCGGCAGAAACGGCAAAAGCCAGATTTATAATTCTACCTTTTCTGTTCATTCTGTCGGCACTTTCGATTGTTGCAATTGAGTTTGCAAGGGTTGCAATCAAGCCTACAACGGATGTGTCATCAAGCTCCATTTTCTTGCCCAGTGCTGATAAAGGTTTTTTAAGAAGCCTTGAAATGATAGCAATGAGAGGGAATGTTCCTGCCAGTGTAATGCAGATTGTGAAAACAACAGCTGCGCTTTCCATAAGTGGTGCAGTATTTTCAATAAGTGTTTTTCCCGTAAGTGTCTGGAAAATACCTAAAGCTAAACCGCAGGTGATAAGTATTGAAATGATTTTTCCGAAAATGGAAAAAACTTTGATTGTTGCTTTTGGAAATTTCAAAAGTCCGATTATGATTATAACTGAAATCACAATAGCCGGAAGGAGATTTAAGAGCACCGTAAGAGGGGAGATACCCATAACAAGCCCTGAAACGAAACAGCCTGCGGGTATTGTGCTTATGCCACACAAAAGACCGAGAAGCACATCATTGTGGTTCTCTTCCTTTGTGGAGCGAAGAGCAACGGGGATTGTGAAAGAGATTGTGGCACCAAGCATGGACGCAACACACAGACCGTGAAAGGCACCCAACGTGGGATCACTTGCAACAGAGTCTGCCAGGGCAGCACCTCCCATATCATTTGCAATGAGAATACCTGCAATTGCACTTGCATCAAAACCACAAAGCTTTGCAACAGGGGAGATAACAGGAATAAGAAGGTTAGCAAGAACAGGAGCTATCGTCATCATTCCAAGCATTGAAAGTGAAAGTGGTCCGAGAGTTGACAACCCTTTTTCAAATTCATCACCAAGCTTGAGACGGTTTCCGAGAATTTTGTCTAACGCTCCGATAACAGCAAAAACAGCCATTACGGTAGCAAGTGCCTGTGCCAAAAAATCACATCCTAAAAAATACTTTCTATATTATACAAATTAGTTCACTAAAAGGCAAGAGAAAAGAGCTGTCAAAAGACAGCTCTTTTAGAATTTATTTTTTCTTAATCTTATTAAGCATAGCGTTTACTTCAAGAATTTGTTCTTTAGAGAATTTGTTGCCGGTCATCATAAATGTACGCTTAATGGTGAAGCCCTTTACCATGCCCAATAAGGATTGAAGCATGCTCTTGTTGACACCGCCAAAGCTGAAGCCCATAACCTCGGGCTTGCCATCCTTTGTGCCCTGCGACATAACCTTCTTGAACATAAGAAGCACCTTGATAAGAGCAACCTTACCCTTGAAGGTGGACATAATGTCTCCGATTGTGTCATTTATTGAGAAGTAGCCAACAGGAGTGGTGATTTCAAACCAGTTAATAACCTGGTTTTCTTCTTTCATGATGTAATCTTCATTTGGCTTATCCACCTTGTTGATTGTTGCTGTGTCGGTAAGCTCACCGGCTTTTGCTTCAATGGTGGAGGTGCCTGCGTTTTTAACATCAAAATAGAAGAAGGGGAAGTCACCCTTTGTCTGTTTTCCTACGCTTTCACCGTTAACGAAAAGCTCAACCTCAGGACAGTTGGAGTAAACAGTTACCTTTGTAACATCCTCAACTCTGTCCACATAACGCTTTGAGCAGATGTGAATCATTGGTTCGGGATTGAGCCATGCCTTGTATGCATAGAAGGAATCCTTCTTGTACTGACGGTCAAAGGTAACAAGACCCTTGTGGTTCATACCGTTTTCGCCGCCCTCTGCACGGGCATCGGCAGCAAAGTCAAACATATTCCACACGTGAGTTGCCCAGATATATGGTCTCACAGCAATCTGTTTAATAAGCTCCTCGTGATAGTAGCTCTGATATTCCTCGGTGTAGTCGCCCTGAGTGGGATTGGAGGTGTGCCAGTTGAGAGCCTCGCAGCCATATTCACTCAATCCGATTGCATCGTTTGGATATTTCTTGTGGAAATCATCAAACCATTTTCCGTTCATATCGGTGGTGCCACCATACCAACCAAAATAGTGGTTGTAGGAAAGAACATCGCTGATGTGAACATATTCATTATCCATTGAGCACATTGTAACTGTGGCAATTGTTGTGAGTCTTGTGGGGTCCATCTTGTGAACAAGGTCATTAAGGTCCTTGTGGTTTTTGATAAGATGTGGGTCATCTGCACCTGCAATTGTGATTTCGTTTGAAAGTCCCCAGAAGCATATTGAGGCATGGTTGTAGTTCTGTGCCACAAGCTCTGTCATCTGGTTGATTGTATTGTCATATCCTCCGTGCATGTGACGAGAAATGTATGGGATTTCTGCCCAGATAACAAGACCCTTTTCATCACAGAGGTCATAGAATTCCTGTGCATGCTGATAGTGAGCAAGACGGATTGTGTTTGCACCAACCTCACAAATCAATTCAATATCTCTCTTGTGGTCTTCAATTGAGAGAGCGTTACCTTTCACCGGATAGTCCTGGTGGCGGGAGACACCACGGAGTGGATATTCCTTGCCATTGAGTATGAATCCCTTTTCAGGGTCAACACTGAAATATCTGCAGCCGAAGCGATTGCAAACCTCATCGATTTCCTCACCATCTTTTATGAGAGTTGCTTCAAGACAGTAGAGATAAGGGTCCTTGATACCGTTCCAGAGATGCACATTTTCAATTGTGAGCACAGTCTCGGTGTTGTCACCGTCAACAGTAGCTGATTTTATAATATTGTCGCCCTCGTAAATTTTGTATTCAACCTTTGTTCCAACAGGATTTTTAACAAATGTCTTAACAGTAACCTCAGCATTTTCACCCTTCACAACAGGTGTGATCTGTAAGCCGGGGGCACCGAAATATTCAAGATCAAAGTGGGAGGATGGTACATTTATAATCTTTACAGAGCGATAAATACCACCATAGAAGGTAAAGTCTGCAACCTGTGGATAAACCTCCTCATTGGGTGAGTTGTCAGCAGAAACAACAAGAAGGTTAGTGTCCTTGATATCGGCATTATCAAGAAGCACTCTGAAGCGTGAATATCCACCGTGGTGAATTGCAAGAGACCTTCCGTTCCAGAAAATTTCAGCTGAAGAGTTAACGGCATCAAACTCAAGGTAATTTTCTTCGCCCTGAAGCTCTGCTTTGCTGATTTCCTTGGCATAGTAGCATTTTTTTCTGAGATAGTCTCCTCCGCCATCCTGACCATCTGTGCCGTTCCATGTGTGGGGAATGCTCAAGGATTCCCAATCGGTGGGCAAAAAGGTTGGTGCCTGGGAAGCAGTGCAGGAGAAATACCAGTTATCGTTAATAGTTTTAATGTTTCTCATATCATAACCTCTTTCTGTTTGAAAGTTTTTGTCTTAAGCTCCGTGACGGAGTAAGCAAAACAATCAGTGGGAAGAACTCAAGTCTTCCGAATAGCATGTCAAGAATAAACACGATTTTTGATAAATTGCTGAACGGGCCGAAGTTTGTAAGAGGACCACCTGAAATAATTCCTGAAGCAGAATCAACAATGCGGTCGCCCATATTCGGTCCCATGTTGTTAAGTAAAGAAATAACACTTGTGATATTTGTTGTAGTATCGCCCTTGTCAAAGGATATCAGAATAAGTGACAGGCAAAAGATTGCGACATAGACAATGAAATATGCTGTTGTTCCGCGGATGGTTTCATCCTTTACGCGCCTGCCCTCAAACTTCAGAACCTTAACACTTCGTGGATGTGAAACTGAACGCAGCTCCTTGGCGGCATATTTCACAAGCAAAATGAGTCTTGAAACCTTGAAGCCACCACCGGTGCTTCCGGCACAAGCGCCAACGCACATCATCATAATGAGTATAGTTCTGCTTAATTCCGGCCACTGGTTAAAATCTGTTGAAGAAAAGCCTGTTGACGTCATCAATGAGCTTACCTGGAAGGATGCGTGGTGGAAGGCTTCGCCAATGCTTGAAAATTGGTTGCTGATGTTTATTGTTATGACTGTTACAGATGCGATAATTATTCCTATATATGTCCACAGCTCCTCGCTTTTAAAAGCATCCTTGAAGCGTTTTATAAGTAATAGAAAATAAATATTGAAGTTTATACCAAACAATGCCATGAAAACAGCGATTACAGTGCGGCAGTAGGGGGATGCGCTTCCAAAGCTGTCGTTATAAATACTGAATCCACCTGTGCCTGCGGTACCGAAGGCTGTTGTGATGCTGTCGAACAGTGGCAGTCCTCCAATAAGCAAGAAAATTGCACAAGCGGCAGTAAGTGCGAAGTATATAAGATAAAGAATGCGAGCTGTTTTGTTTGATTTGGGAACGAGCTTTCCCACGCTGGGGCCGGGAGCTTCTGCCTTCATGAGATGAAGGTCTCCGCCGCCACCCGAAAGAGGAAGCACAGCCATCACAAAAACAAGAACGCCCATACCACCAATCCAGTTGGTGAAGTTTCTCCAAAAGAGCAGGGATTTGCTCATTGACTCCACCTCGGATAAAATGCTTGCGCCTGTGGTTGTCAGACCTGAAACAGTCTCAAAAAGAGCATCAATAAATCTCGGTATTTCTCCGCTGATATAATAAGGCAGGGCACCGAAAAGACTGAGTATAATCCAACCGAGCGCCACAATAACAAGACCGTCACGGGCATAAATTGTTTTGTCTTTAGGCTTGAACTTTATAAGCACAAGCCCCACAACACACAAAAGACATATTGTGAATATAAAAGCGGACACTGTGCTTTCGCCGTAGATGAGTGCAGTAATCAGAGGAAGCAGAAGCAGACCTGCCTCGCACACCATCAGAAGACCCTGCACATAAGCAATCATTCGTTTGTTCATTTCAGTTTATTTCACTCCAGAATATCATCGAGATTCAAAAGGCGTTCTGTTGATGTTACAATAACAACCGTATCTCCTGCACAAAGTGCATCGGAGCCTTTGGGAATGATAACATCCTTGCCTCTTGTGATTGAACCCAAAAGAATGTTTTTCCTGATATTTAATTCGGTAAGTGTTTTGCCGATAAGCTGGGAATCTGCACCAACCTCAAACTCAACAGCCTCAACTCTGTTGTTGATGATTCTTGTAAGCTTCTGAACATCATTTCTTTCGTTACCGGATTGTTTTGCACGGACATTTTTCATAATGATGTCAGCAGTTGTAAATTTAGGATAAACAACACTGTCAATATCAAGAGTTTTGATAACCTCACTGAAGAGTGTGTGATTAACCTTGGTTATTGTCTTGATTTTCGGAGAAGCATTTTTGGCGAAAAGGGAAAGAACAATGTTCTCTTCATCAATCCCGGTAAGGCAAATAAATGCATCAGCTTCAAGAAGTCCTTCTTCAAGAAGGAGTGATCGGTTTGTTCCGTCGCCATGAACGACATTAATATGTGGGAAAAAATCACTGATGTTTTTTGCCGTTTCAAGATCCTTTTCGATAATTGTGGTGTTAACATTGATGTGGCTCAGGGAATCTGCAAGATACATTGCGATTTTTCCGCCACCGATTATCATAATGTTTTTGATATCCTGCATCTTATAGCCTATTTGCTTGAAGAAATCGGGAGCTGTTTTAGTGGGGGTGAGTACAGCAAGTGTGTCATGCTCCTGCACAACAAAATCACCTGTAGGGATAAAAACCTCATCATTTCTTTCAACTGCACAGGCAAGAGCCTGGGTTTTTAGCTTGGAGAAGGAATCCTTTATTGCTTTGTCTGTAAGAGAACAGCTTTTATTTGCTACAAAGCTGAGAATATCAACCTGATCGTGACCGAAGAAGGTAACATTTCTTGCCGTGGGGAATTTGAGAATACGCTGGATTTCAGCAGCAGCCTCTTTTTCAGGATTAACTGCCATTGTGAGACCCAGACTATCCTTTATGATTTTCAGATCATTGCTGTATTCAAGATTTCTCACACGGGCGATAGTACTGTCTGCCCCAAGCTTTTTTGCAAGAAGACAAGCAAGAATATTTAATTCATCGCTTCCGGTGAGGGCAATGAGCATATCGCACTCGTCAATACCTGCATCAAGCAGAGTCTTTGAAACTGCACCGTTTCCGATAACACCGATAACATCAATATCCTGTAAGGTATCGTTAATAACCTCTTCGTTGGTGTCAATAATTGTAACGTCGTGCTTTTCCTGTGCCAGCTGCTCGGCAACAGTGTAACCAACCTTTCCGATACCAACAACAATTATGTTCATTGTAATCCTCTTTTCCAAACAAAAGATTTTATTGTTTCGGGTATGTTTAAACACACTCACTCTGTATTATATTATAATAATTATTATAAGGCAAGAAAATATTGATGTAAAATTGCCACAAATGACAATAAAATATTTGTGTAAAATTTCATTTTGCAGAAAAGATTTTCCGTTGAAACTTGTGCGGGTATATGATATGATTACATATAAGAAAAATGTTGAGATTTGTCGAATTTCAGCAGATATGAAGAAAATTACTCGTTCCGATGTGAAGCTTTTCAGATGCTTGGGTGAATGGCTTTTGATAGTAAACGAATCAGAGCAGGGTAATATTAAAAGCACAGGGAGTTTTCTGTGATTTATCCCAAAGAGGTAGAAGAGGTAGAAATGAGAAAAAGTGTTAAAGGTATAATTTCAATATTACTTGTTTTTTTGGTTTTGTTGTCATCTGTTTCCGTTATCGGTGCATTTGCTAAAAATGTGGATGGCGGTGGTGGACTTGAGGTGGTTAACTACGATAAAGGTCTTTCCCTTGCCTGGAAAAAAATTGAGGGTGCAACAGGTTACCGAATCAATAAATATGACCCCATCACCCAAAAGTGGAGCCTTGTGATAGGAATAAAGGGTACGCTTTACAGAGACACCCGTGTTATGAATGGGTTTACATATACCTATAAGCTCAGCTATATTGACAAAAACGGTGAGATTATTACCTTTAAGCAGAGTGTTTCCGAGAGATATCTTGAAGCACCGCAGGTGTATGTGTCCTGTACACCGAATGCTGCAATGGTCAGCTGGGACAGCTATTCCACAGCGACCCAATACAGAATTTACAAAAAAACAGCAAACAGCACAAGCTGGCAATATCTTAGGTCTGTGGGAAGCTCAACAAAATACATAATGGATTATAATGTTTCATCCGGCACGAAATATATATACACCGTAAGGCAGGTGGGCGGCGAGATACAGGGCTGTTATAATCTCGCAGGTGTTTCAACCATATTCCGAAAAGCACCAACAGTAACAGCCAAGCATTCACCAAAAGGTGTTGTGCTTAATTGGAGCAGTGCAGGTGCGAATGCTTCGTATATCATAGATCAGCGTTCAGAAGCAAACACCACATGGAAAACTGTTGGAAATGTCAGTAAGAAGGTAACCTTCACTTGTCCTTATAATAAAATTGATTTTGGTGTTGTTAATTATTTCAGAATAAGAGTTAAGGGCACAAATCAGGTATCTTATTCCACTTGGGTAAATGGTATTGACCCAAACAAGCCTATGGTAGCTCTTACCTATGATGACGGACCACACGCCACTGTCACAGATGATATTGTGGATGTGCTTGAAAAATACAATGCCCGTGCAACCTTCTTTGTTGTGGGAAACAGAGTCGGCTCATATAAATCTGCCCTCAAGCACAGTGTTGCAGCGGGCTGTGAGATCGGAAATCATACATACGGGCACTATATTCTCACAAATTATGGTGCAAGCACGATAAAATCGCAGATTGCACAAACTAACACAGCAATCAGGAACATTACAGGTGTCACTCCCACTCTTGTGAGGGCACCCGGTGGCAGCTTTAATTCATCTGTGAAGGCTAATGTGGGATATCCACTTATCCAGTGGTCTGTTGACACCCTTGACTGGAAAACAAGAAAATCAGGCAGTGTAATAAGCTCCGTGAAATCAAGTGTTAAGGATGGCTCAATTATATTGATGCATGATTTGTATCCAACCACAGCTGCAGCAACGGGCACAATTGTACCGTGGCTAAGCCAGCAGGGTTACCAGATGGTAACCGTAACAGAGCTTCTGCAAATCAGGGGTTATGATTTAAAGCCGGGCACTGTTTATTACAATGGCTATAAGAAATAACAATTAAAAGCACAAAAACCACCATGGCTTGTTATAACGATTATAGTTAGTCGAAACAGTGTAAAATTACACTGTTTCGATACCAAATTATAATTAGGTATCGAATTTTCTTCGAAAATTCGACTATAATCCTTTCAATGAGTGTAATGCAAAATTGAATTTATAAAAAACAATTTTGCTAAAAGCCGATAAAATCGGCTTTTGCGAAACGCGACTACGTTTCGACAAATTACAATCATTATAACGATTATAGTTAGTCGAAACAGTGTAAAATTACACTGTTTCGATACCAAATTATGATTTGGTATCGAATTTTCTTCGAAAA
>JAFODQ010000100.1 GCA_017380615.1 Clostridia bacterium
AACTGCAACAGCAAAAGCATCAGGCGAAAGCTGAGAAAGGATGGCAAGTGCAGCCTTCGGACCAACACCAGAAACACCAATGAGAAGCTTGAATGCATCAAGCTCCTGCTGTGTGTAAAAACCGAACAAATCAAGAGCATCTTCTCTTACATTGAGGTGTGTAAAAACAGTAATTTCCTCACTTGCTTGCTTACGGATATCAGACAAGGTATTTTGTGTTGTAAAGCATTTGAAGCCAACCCCACCACAGGAAATTACAACACACTGCTCATCCATATATATAACTTTTCCGGTAAGACTGTAAAACATTTTAATTTCTCCTGTTTATGTCAAGAATTAGTGAGCCACTTGAATGACCGTGGCAAATAGCAAGTGCCAAAGCATCGGCTGCATCATCAGGCTTGGGGATTTTATCAAGATGAAGAAACATCCGTGTCATTTCCTGTACCTGAAGCTTTTCTGCTCTGCCGTAGCCCACTATGCTCTGCTTCACCTGAAGTGGTGTGTACTCATAAAGAGGAATCCCCGCTTTCTCCACGGCGAGGACAATCACCCCTCTTGCCTGAGCAACATCGATAGCCGTCTTCTGATTGGTGTTGAAATACAACCTTTCAATACTGACTGCATCTGGCTTGAATTTCTGGAGAAGCTCTGTAAGATCATCATAAATTTTCTTCAGGCGTTGGTTAAATGGCATATCCTTATCTGTGGTTATGGCACCGTAGCCCATAAGTGAAAAGTTGTTTTTTTCATATCTGACAACACCACAACCCACTATTGCATAGCCGGGGTCAATACCAAGAATTACCACTTTTCCACCACCTTTAACATCAATGAACGCACACTTATAGATTTTCAAGATATTATACCATAATATTGTATAAAATATCAACACTTTAGCAACAATAATTAACAGTATGTTCATTATGTTTTTAGTATATTGATTTTATTTTTTCAACTTGTTATAATAGAAATAACATCAACACATTCAAAAGAGGTTCAGCCTATGAAAATCAAAGATAAAAACACTGTTGTTCTTATAATTTCCGCTGCGTTGATAGTATTGGCAGTGATTATTGCTGTTATCGCATCTGTGGCAGAAAAAAGCAGAATTGAAAACAACAACACAACAGAACAAAGCACTATATCCACAACTCACGAAGCCACTACCCCCATTGTACCTGACAGCACACAGAAAGCACCTGACACAACAGCCCCATCGCCCGTTGCAGATAGCTCAAATGTGCCCGGAATATACACTGTAAACACCAAGGATGACCCACTTGGTGTAAGAACATCACCAAAGCAGGATGCCCAAAAAGTTTACGAGCTCCCCAAGGGCAGCGATACTGAAGTTCTTGCAACATACGACAAGTGGGCATATATAAAGAAGGATAGCATCAATGGTTGGGTAAAGCTTGATTATCTCACCCTTAAAGAAAAGGGAGAAACACCAAAGCACAGCCCGGGAAAATACACAATCGGCACACAGAATGACCCACTTGGAATCCGCACAAAGCCTGAAGCAGGTTCCCAACAAAACGGCGAGGTACCAAAGGGTGAGGAAGTGGAAATTCTCACAGTTTGCGGTGAATGGGGATATGTTGAATATGGTGAATATTCAGGCTGGCTCTCATTCCAGTATCTCAAATAAAAGCTATGTACATTTGCAATGATTGTCCACGAAAATGCAATATTGAACGAAAAGCTCTTGCCGACAAAGGTAAGGGCTTTTGCAATATGGGTGAAAAGCCTGTAATATCAAGAGCAGACCTTCATTTCTGGGAAGAGCCACCTATAAGCGGCACAAATGGTAGCGGTACTATTTTCTTTTCCGGCTGTAATCTCCAATGTGTTTTTTGCCAGAACGAAAAAATCAGCAGAGGTAAATTCGGTAAAGAAATAACCATAGATGAGCTTAAGTGCATTTATCATGAGCTTATTGACAAGGGTGCCCACAACATAAACCTTGTTACGGGCACACACTTTATCGACGCAATTGAAAAATCCCTTGACACTCCCCTTTGTGTGCCTGTGGTTTATAATTGCGGAGGCTACGAGTCCCTTGATTCACTAAAAAGGCTTGAGGGTAAAATCCAGATTTATCTCCCTGATCTGAAATATGCAGATGATGAGCTTGCAATAAAATATTCTCATGCCCCGAACTACTTTGAAACAGCTACAAAGGCAATCAAAGAAATGCACAGACAAGTGGGAAATTACATAATAAATGATGATGGAATAATGGAAAAAGGTGTTATTGTAAGACACCTTATATTACCCGGCGAGTTAAAAAACACAAAAAGAGTCATTGACTGGATAAAGGAGAATTTTCGTGAAGGTGAAATCCTTTTCAGCCTTATGAGTCAATTCACCCCAATAGAAAGCTGCAAAATTCCCAACCTTACAAGAAGGCTCACGCAAGAGGAATATGACGAAATCCAGGAATATCTGTTCAATTCCGGCATTGAGGATGGCTTTATGCAAGAGCTTTCCTCTGCATCTGAAGAATATGTACCACCCTTTAAATTGGGAGAAAATATTCCGTAAATAAGTAACAAGTAAACGTCTTCTTCATAATATGGTAATGAAGTTAAAGAAATTCTTGCTTCAGATTACTTTTAGGAGGAAGATATATGGCTGATAACAAAGCTTACACAGGTGTTGACCTTCACCATGTGAAGGAGGCAATCTGTGTGGATACCAACAGAGTCTATGACTCCTGCGCAGACAAGGATTGTCTTGCGGATTTGCGTGTTTATCTCACCGATTGTGCGCAGAATGTTATTGAAAACGCTTCTGCTGTAAGAGGTAAATCTGCAGAAATACTTAATTGCATTGTTGAGGTTGAAAAGGTACCATTCAACCGTGGCTGCTATTCGGTTGACCTGACATTCTTCGTAAAGGTCTGCCTTGATGCAATAACCTGCCCCACAGCACCACCCACAACTGTTGAGGGTCTTGTTACCTTTGGCAAGAAATGCATTCTCTATGGCAGCGAGGGAAATGTGAAGATATTCACCTCAACCTATATACCCGGTGGCACTGATGAACAATGTGCAATGGGTAACACAAACCCCACAGCAAAGGTGCAGTGTGTTGACCCCATTATCCTTGACGCAAAGCTTTGCAAAATATGCGATTGCTGTAACACGCTCGGAGATAATTGCGATGCAATTCCTAACAATATCTGCCGATGTTTTGAAGGAAAATTCACCTGCTGCTGCGAGAAGGCTGTAAAGATTACACTCGGTATTTTCACGATTATACAGCTCGAGAGAGATGTTCAGATGCTCATTCCTGCATATGATTTCTGCATCCCGACAAAAGAATGCAGCTGTGACACAGAAGACCCTTGTGACACTTTCAAAAGAATCAATTTCCCATTGGATGAATTTTTCCCACCAAATGCAAAAAATGATTCCTGCGCCCCTGCCTTCAATCCAAACGGCAGCTGCGGTTGTGGAAAATAACAAAAAACGGAGTAGTAAGCACTTACTACTCCGTAATTTTTATTTATCACCAATTAATCTGTCAATAACATCTGAATACAATGCGGCAGGATTATCAAGGAAGCCTTCTTTAAGCTGCTCCGCCTGAAGATTATCTGCAACGGCAAGAGTGAGTGACATCATCACCAAACCACCCGACAAAACCTCAAATGTAACATTGCAGCCCTCATCTGTTTTTTCAATATGAACAGCTGTTTCTCTTTCAGATTGCGCTCTTGAAGCAATTTTTATTGCTGCCTTCACAGCTCTTTCACGCACACCGGGAAGAAGCTGTTTTTCAAGCTCCGCAACACTGTTTACACCTATTCCCGAAACATAGAGATGTGGCTCACCAACATATTCTTTTTCAAGAATTGCTTTTGTCTGAAGCAATTCATCAATAGCAGAATTAGCATCAAAATAATTCGCAAGACCCGTCTCCTGGAAGGTGTCACAAATCTGTGCTCTTGTCATTGGGAGCTTCACTGAATCGAGAATATAGCAAACCAATATTTTTATATCAAGCATACTGCGCAAGCCACCGATTTCTATGCCACTTGCAAATGCATCAAACTTAACCATTCTTATCACTTCTTTTCTTAAGCCTATATTTATATTTTAACATCTGACAAGGATTAAATCAATTGTTAATTTGTGAATTTTTCTTTAAGGTAGCCCCTGATCTCGCCCGCAAGATAAAGAGATCCCACAACAAACACGGCGCTGTCATCATCTGAAACCGATAACGCAAAATCCACAGCAGACCTGATGCTTTCAAATGAACAGGCCTCTTTCGAATAGCGTTTTGCTATTTCACGAAGCTCCTCACTATTCATTGCACGAGGATTCTCAGGAGTGACAGCGATAAACAAATCCGTTTCCTTCATAAGAGGCTTCAGAGATACCTCTACATCCTTGTCTGCCATCATACCTGCAACAACAATAATTTTGCTTTTATTTTCAAGCTGACCTTCCACAGCAGCAAAGAATGCTTTTGCACCATCTTCATTGTGACCACCATCAAGGACAACAAGAGGCCTCTTGTTTATGACTTCAACGCGGGCAGGTAAAACTGTATTTTTAATACCCGACACAATATTCTCATATGATATTTCAAAATCCTTCTTCAGTATTTCACACGCCTCAATTACGCAAGTCATATTCTTGACCTGATGAAGACCGGGCATGGTAATAAAATAGTCATTGCTATCATAAGAAAACTGTGTACCAAACAAATCCGATTTGATTATAGATATATTTTCTTCAGCCGGAATAATCACAGTACCATCGAGTCTGCGTGCTGTGTTATTAATAACATCCATCGCCCCTTCAGGCTGACCCACAGAAACCACAGCATTGAAGTTTTCTTTTAGTGTTCCACATTTCTCAAAGGCAATTTCTTCAATGGTATTACCAAGTATCGCTGTGTGATCGAGAGAAAGCGAGGTTATCACATTCACGAGAGGCCTTCCAATAACATTTGTGGCATCAAGTCTGCCACCGAGACCCACCTCAAGCACCACAAGGTCACACCCAAGCTCTTTAAAACACAAAAACGCTGATGCTGTGAGTGCTTCAAACTCAGTGATTATCACATCCTGCTGCTGAAGTTTTTCAACTGCAGCCTTCACATTTTCCACATTGTGCGCAAATACATCTTTATTAACAGGGCAACCATTAAACTGAACACGTTCGAGGAACTCCGATACATAGGGTGATGTATATAATCCCACATTATACCCTGCCTCAATCAACACATTTGATATTGCTGTGGAAACAGAGCCCTTACCATTTGTGCCTGCAACATGGACACAACGAAGACCTTTGTGGGGCTCACCTAATAAATGCAATAAGGCATTCATCCCGGTAAGACCGGGACGAACACCGAATTTTAATAATGAATGAATATAATTTACTGCTTCAATATAATTCATTTGAGTTTCTGGATACTTTCTTCAAGCATTGCAATCTTTGCCTGATGCTTTGCCTGAGCCTCGCGCTGCTGTGCAACAACAGCCTCAGGAGCCTTTGCCATAAAGCCGGGGTTATTTAATTTGTTTTCAACAAACTGAAGGTCCTTCTTTGCTGCGTCAAGCTCTTTCTCAAGCCTTGCAAGCTCAGCCTCAAAGTCAACAAGCTCATTAAGAGGAATGAAGATTTTTGCAGCCTCTGTGATAACTGAAACACTGCCTTCAATCTCGAAATCATCGCCAACCTCAACATCTGATGCAGAAGCAAGTCTGTTCATGAACACACTACCGTTCTTGAAATCATCAATATACTTTGTTGCGATAAAGAGCTTTGCCTTTTTTGATGGCGGAACATTCATTTCCGCTCTGCGGTTACGGATTGCCTTAATAGCTGTCATTATACGCTCCATTGCTTCCTCTTCTGCAGGGAAGTTGAGCGCATCATCATACTTGCACCACTCGGAAATCATAATTGATTCGCCATCATGTGGGAGAGCAAGCCAGATTTCCTCTGTAATGAATGGCATAAATGGGTGAAGAAGCTTGAGTGTGTTTGACATTACGTAAACAAGCACAGCTTTTGCTGTCTTCTTGCCTTCCTCATTATCACCATTAAGACGGATTTTTGCAATTTCGATGTACCAATCGCAGAAAACATCCCAGATGAAATCATAAAGATTCTGAACAGCAATACCAAGCTCAAAGTTTTCAAGTGAATTCTGAACAACCTTAACAAGCTTATTGAATCTGCTGATAATCCACTTATCCTCTGTTGAAAGATTTGCAGGAATGTGTGGTGCAGGTTCATCCTCATCAAGATTCATAAGAATGAATCTGTTTGCATTCCAAAGCTTATTCGCAAAGTTACGGCTTGCTTCAATCTTCTCAGGAAGGAAACGCATATCATTACCAGGGCTGTTACCTGTGGCAAGAGAGAATCTCAGTGCATCGGCACCATACTGGTCGATAATCTCAAGTGGGTCAATACCGTTACCGAGAGATTTTGACATCTTTCTGCCCTGAGCATCACGAACAAGTCCGTGAATGAGAACAGTATCAAATGGCACCTGACCTGTGTATTCGAGAGCTGAGAAAATCATTCTTGAAACCCAGAATCCGATAATATCATAACCGGTAACAAGAGTATTTGTGGGATAATAGTGCTTAAGATCAGCTGTTTCATCAGGCCAACCAAGTGTTGAGAATGGCCAAAGCGCTGAGCTGAACCATGTGTCAAGTGTATCCTCGTCCTGAGTGAGAGCTGTGCTGCCACACTTACAGCATTTATCCGGATCACCAACGCTTACTGTGATACCACCACAATCCTCGCAATACCAGGCAGGAATTCTGTGACCCCACCAAAGCTGACGGGATACACACCAGTCACGAGTACCGTTCATCCAGTTAAGGTAGTTCTTTGTGAATCTTTCAGGAACAAACTTTGTCTCGCCCTTTTCAACTGCCTCAATAGCAGGCTTTGCAAGAGGAACCATACGAACAAACCACTGCTTTGAAACCATTGGCTCAATTGTGCTGTGGCAACGATAGCAGGTGCCAACCTCATGCTTGAGAGGTTCAATCTCCTTGATATAACCACCTGCTTCAAGGTCTGTAAGAATTGCTTTTCTTGCTTCCATAGTGGTCATGCCTGCATATTTGCCACAATCAAGCACCTCGGGCTCATTTTCAGCTGCTCTGCCACTTGCGATAAGCTCATCTGCAATTTTCTTATCCTCTGCACCTGTAAGGCGACCATCGTAAGTAAATGTACGGACAATAGGAAGATTATTTCTCTGACCAACCTCAAAGTCATTGGGGTCGTGAGCAGGAGTAATTTTAACAACACCTGTACCCTTGGTCATATCTGCGTGCTCATCACAAACAATCGGAATTTCTTTATTGAGCAAAGGAAGGATTACATGGCAGCCGTGAAGGTGCTTATAACGCTCATCCTCTGCGTTGATTGCAACAGCTGTATCACCGAGCATTGTTTCAGGACGGGTTGTTGCAAGCTCAAGCTTCTCTCCGGTTTCCTTAACTGTGTAAAGAAGATGCCAGAAATTGCCATCCTTCTCCTCATATTCAACCTCTGCATCGGAAATTGATGTGTTACAGCAAGGACACCAGTTAACCATACGGTTACCTCTGTAAATGAGGTCCTTATCGTAAAGTGTTTTGAAAACAGTGTTAACAGCCTTGTTACAGCCTTCATCGAGTGTAAAGCGCTCTCTGTCCCAGTCGCAGGAGGAACCAAGCTTCTTAAGCTGCTCAACAATTCTGCCACCGTACTGTGCCTTCCACTCCCAAGCTCTCTTAAGGAAGCCATCTCTTCCTAAATCCTCTTTGGTGATGCCTTCTGCACGCATTGTTTCAACAATCTTTGCCTCAGTGGCAATTGATGCGTGGTCTGTACCGGGAAGCCAAAGTGTATCATAACCAGACATTCTCTTCCAACGGATGAGAATATCCTGCAAGGTGTTATCAAGTGCATGGCCCATATGGAGCTGACCTGTAATGTTTGGTGGTGGAATCACGATTGTGTAGGTTGGTTTTCCTTCCTCGCAGCGAGCGTGGAAATATTTGCCCTCAAGCCAGGTTTTATATATACGATCTTCAACATTTTTGGGATCGTATTTTGTTGCGAGCTCTTTCTTCAAAAGAAGTCCCCCTTAATATAAATTTGATTTTTAGCATAGAAACACAATTTACATCGTATTATCCCACATTATAACATAATTGTCAATGATACAACTATATTAAATATAAATTATATTATTATAATTATTTATTATCATTGTACAACAGCAGTTTTTCTGTTAATGATGGTTAATATTTACAAAAGACTTGATTTTTGAAATTTTTTATACTATACTTTAATGGTAAATATACTCGAAAAGGAGTTTTAATCATGGTATCAGCAATTAAAGAAAGAAGCTTATTCAGCTATATCGTTCTTTCTGTTCTCACATTTGGCATTTATCACATCGTTTTCTGGACAAAGATTTCCAAGGATGTCAACGCTCTTTGTGAAGGCGACGGCAAAAAAACAATGAAATATGTTTTCTGTTTCCTTCTCAACATCGTAACAGTTGGTATCTTTGGTTTTATCTGGAAATTCAAGCTCGCAAAGAGACTTCAGGAGAATGCAGCACGTTACAACCTCAGATTCAGCGAGAGTGGCGGTCTTGTAGTCGTTCTTGCAATTGTTTTCGCGTTCTTCCCTATTGCTCAGGCTGTCTTAATCAAGAACTTCAACAAATTGGCTGTTGCATATAACGAATACAATGGTCTTGAAGCTGCTGCTAATGTTTTCACAGACGAAGCTGAAGCGTAATTGAATCAAGTTAAAATTCAATCCCCACAATTCACAAGGAATTGTGGGGATATTTTTATATAAAAAAGCTTCTTATTTCTTTCAGGTCTGCAGAAGATTGCATATACATTGAAAATTTCACTTTTCCATGATATAATAATAAGAAATGTTTGGAGTTAGTTGTATGGAAAATAAAACATATTCTCTGCCAATTAAAACCCCTGACGGAATTATTAAATTAAAAATTAATCACACTGTGGTTAATAAAGATGATGAAAATATGAGCGTCATCATTTCAACAACTATCCAAGGTACACCCGTTTCTTGTCAAACCAAAACAACCGAAGAAGCTCTAATTTTGCTCGCAAAGAATCTGCCTGAAAAGTGGCACATAAACTCCTGCATCTCTTGTCGATTTGGCCATTTCTGTCCTGTAGGCAATTATGTAATGAACTGTTTTGTGTAACAGACTTTGCACCGAAAGAACCCCGTGATTTATGGCATGTTACAGAGAATGAGATAGAACGAAAAAACAGAAGTCGCACACTATTTTATTGTTGCGACCACTACAAAGAACAAACCGAAGATTATTTTACATATAGTGACTACTATTATGAGGTGACGAAATGAAAATACATGGTGTAAAGCGCGAATGGTCTCACCCGATTTTTTGTATAAAAAAGCATTATTGTCCCTATTGTAATGAGAGGTTAGAAAAAACAAAAACGGAAACCATTGTTAATTCAAAATCGGAAGAAGCAAAAAACTATGATTTTTCAAATGGTGATGGTTTTTTAGTCGGAAATATAAAATTCATTCGAACTGTTTTTCGTTGCAATAAATGTGATAAGACCTACACTATAAAAGAAGTTAAAGAAAATGACATTGCCATCAACCGATGGAAATAAGATTGGAGAGATTACAATGTTGAATAATAAAATATTGCGAGTTCTTTCTTTGCTTTGTGTTGTTTCTTGTTTAATGTCTTTGTTCGGTTGTTCAAATGAAAAACCCAATGATGCCATTGTAACATTTCCCGAAGATGTTTCCGCTATTGCCGATTTCAAGTGTGTATGTTCAACTGACCACGAAACAGAATTTGTTATAGAAGATGAAGATGCAAAAGCATTATACACATACATAATGGAGCAATGGGAAAAGGCAGAGGAAACTGAAATTGACAGAACCGAGCAAGATTACATATACCTTTCTTTCCAAGACGGAGAGCCTTTGCTTATTTTGAATCAAGAACCCAAAGCAGAAATATCCGATGCTCTTACAGTATCAGACGAGCATTTTTACGGTGTCTTTTGGATTCACGAAAATGACTATATGGTCTTTACCGCTATGCCTATGACCTCTTTCCAAAAATATTATAAAATGCCTGAAGGTACATATAACAAGATTGCTGAAATGATAACAAAATAAAACTTGCACCAAATTTTCACCAAGATAGATTTTAAGACAAAAAGAAAACCCCGAAAACCGTGATGGTTTCGGGGTTTTTGAATACTCTTTGAAATAAGAAATTATCTCTTTGAGAACTGTGGTGCACGACGTGCGCCCTTGAGACCGTATTTCTTTCTTTCTTTCATTCTTGGGTCACGAGTAAGAAGACCTGCCTTCTTGAGGATTGGACGAACATCGTCTTCGCTCTGAAGAAGAGCACGAGCAATACCGTGACGGATAGCACCAGCCTGACCTGTTACGCCACCACCGTTAACACGACAAACAACATCGTACTTCTCAAGACTCTCTGTAAGAGCAAGAGGCTGACGAACGATAAGCTTGAGTGTTTCAAGACCGAAATAATCGTCAATATCTCTGTCGTTGATTGTTACCTTACCTGTGCCGGGATAAACACGAACACGAGCAACTGATTTCTTTCTTCTACCAGTACCGTAGAAATATGCTTTGCTTTCGTACATAATTATTGCCTCCTCCCTTAAAATTCTCTAACGATAGGCTTCTGAGCTGCCTGCTCGTGCTCTGCACCAGCATAAACACGAAGGCGAGCCATTGCTGCTCTACCAAGAGTGTTGTCAGGGAGCATACCCTTAACAGCTTTCTGAACTGCAAACTCTGGCTTTTCCTTCATAAGGATGCCATACTTTACAGATTTGAGATTACCTACATAGCCTGTGTGATGATGATAATACTTGTCCTCAAGCTTGTTGCCTGTGAGAACAACCTTTGCAGCGTTGATGATGATTACACTATCGCCGCAATCTGCGTGGGGAGCAAAAGTGGGCTTGTGCTTGCCTCTGAGAAGAACAGCAGCCTCAACAGCAACTTCGCCGAGAGTTCTGCCTGCAGCATCAAGAACATACCACTGACGCTCAGTTTTGCCTTTTGGCATATAAGTGGACATATCAGTTACCTCCATAATAGTTTCGGGACATAAAAACCCCGCATTGCCTTGATATCTTATCACAGCAATGCGGAGATGTCAACACTTTTTTTGAAGAAATTTTATATATCCAAGACCATCTCTCGTATTCTCGTTTTTTCTTTGTTTTTCATATATTTTTCTCACTTGCGATTTTTGAAAAAATACACAATTCCACAGACTTTTATTTGGCCAGTTTGCTATAATCCTTGATTACATCCACCTTGTTTTTTCTGCGTTTTTTGCGGCGACGATTATTCTTTGTGCTAACAAAATAAACAACAAACGCCACAATTACCAAGACAAGAATAACTATAAATACTTTAGAAGACATCAGCTTTTCGACCCAGCTGAACATTGCCCACAGATGATTCTTTTTAACATCCTGCTGTGCAATCAATGAAACGTCAGTGATTTTCACGCCGTTGTACATCAAAACAGCCTTACCGACAGGATCTCCGGTTTTAACAGGTGCTTTGATTTCTGTCGGAAAATCATCTGCAAGCTTAACGGTCATATCATCAATGCCGATATCCTTGTGAACAACTGCTGTAATATCACTTTCAGGTACAATGCCTACATAGTCATTTCCCCTACCGAACTTAACGGCTACCTCACCCATATTATAGCTTTCATCTGCAAGGACCTTCATTTTCATATTTGAAAATGCCCACCTGAGCATATATCTACAAGTAAGATACGCCGTATTACGGGCTTCACCTTCATCGAAATAATCAAGATTACCCTTCATGGCAATTGAAATATATGTGTATCCATCCTTAGTGGCACTCGAAATAAGACATGCGCCCGCCTTATCTGTGGTGCCCGTTTTCAAGCCCACAGCGCCCTCATAGTAATAATATGAATAATCATTAAGAAGAGCGTTGGTGTTATAAAGATACCTTTCCTCTGCATGCTTATTTGTGGGAGGCATTGTCTTGCCATACTTTGAGGAAATCTTTTTTATGTTATCGTTCTTAAGTGCTTCTTTAGAGATGATATACATATCACTCGCAGTCGTCTGATTCTGGGTTGTTTTATTAAAACCAACAACAGACTCATCATCAAGACCATGAGGATTTGCAAAAAATGTGTCCTTACAACCAAGGTTATTGCAAAGGGCATTCATTTCGTCCACGAACGCCTGAACATCACCATTTCCGTAGTGCTCTGCAAGCACAATAGCCGCATCGTTAGCACTGGGAAGAAAAAGGCAATAAAGAAGCATTTCGAGAGAAACAATTTCATCTGCAAGAAGACCTGCAA
>JAFODQ010000101.1 GCA_017380615.1 Clostridia bacterium
AAGATTTTATACAGTGCGGATTTTTGGTCAGCCAAGGCAAAAACGCAGTTAATCCTTTCGGATTGGCGAGTATTTTAACACAGGATGAACGGAAATCCGCCTGTAGAAAACACGGTTCGGATAATTCCTTTCACCCTAACCTTAATTTTATAACTAAAAACCCAAGACCACGGGGTCTTGGGTTTTTCTTTATTCCTTTTCCTGAAATTCTCTGTAATTGACCTTGCCGATTTTCGTTGTTGGAAGAGCATCGGTGAATTCAATCTCCGAGGGCTGTGCGTTTTTTGCAATGTTTCTCTTGCAGAATTCAGCAATTTCTCTTTCAACCTCAGCTGTTCTCTGAACACCCTTCTGCAAAACGATAACTGCCTTTGGTGCTTCCTGACGAACCTTATCCTTAACACCAACGACTACGCTTGATGCAACATAACGGCATTTATTGATTATGTTTTCAAGCTCTGTGGGATAGATGTTATAGCCGTTTGAGATAATCATTCTCTTAAGGCGTGAGGTAAAGTGGAGAACACCTGCTTCATCAATGAAGCCAAGGTCTCCTGTGTGGAGATATGTTATACCATCGTCGTGAGTGCGAAGTGCATCTGCAGTTTCCTCGGGCTCATTAAGATAACCCATCATAACAGTTGGAGCATTAACACAGATTTCACCAACCTGACCGTATGCAAGCTCATTATTTGTTTCAGGGTCGCAGATTTTGATTATGTTGTCAGGGTTTGGAATACCCAGGTTATCTGTTTCCACAATTGCTTCTGAGGTGGCAGCAATGAAGGCTGTTGCTTCTGAAAGACCATAGCCCACCTGAATGTGCGCATCGGAGCCGCAAGCCCTGAAATATTCCAGAACCTTCTCACGGACATCATCGCTTAAATAGTCGCCACCTGAAAGAATAACCTTTACAGAGCTGAGGCTGTCAGGTCCAAGGGAAGGATTATTAGTCATTGCCTTTAGCATTGTGGGAATTGCAGGCAGAAGATTGGGCTTTTTCTTTTTAATGGTGTTGTTAAGGTCACCGACACTGATTTTCGGCAGAAGAATGCACTTAAGACCAAGGGTGAGAGGCACATGAATGCTCACACACAAGCCAAAGCCGTGGAAAATCGGCAATGCAGAGAGAATTGAGTTACCCGGTCTTGCTTCCTTACAGACAGCATAGCACTGTGTTGCAAGTGAGTTGAAGCAAAGGTTCGAAAGCACAATTCCCTTCGATTTACCTGTGGTGCCGCCGCTGTAAATGATAACAGCAGGGTCGTCCTTGGTGCGCTTTATAATCGGACCGTATGCAACACCCATGCGAAGGAAATCATTCCAACGGATGAAGCCTGCGGGGTATTTGAGAGCTTTTCTGTTTTTAAGGTTATAGGCTGTGCGAAGAAGCTTCTTCATGGAGTTTGAAACCTCGCACACAACAACCCTTGCCTTTACGCCCTCAACCTTCAGCGCAGAAACATCTGTGGTAAAAATGAGAGATGAGTTTGTTGCCTCAACAGCTCTCACAATGTCATCGTGGTCGCTGAGCGGGTGAATAACATTGCACACAGCACCGATTTTATTGATTGCATAAATGAGGAATATTGCCTCGGGCATATTAGGCATGCAGATGGTTACGCTTTCATTTGGCACAACATCAAGCCCCAGAAGCGCCTGAGCCACCTCCTCAATGCGCTCACTCAGGTCTCGGTAGGTGAAGGTAACATCGAAATATTCCATGGCAGGGCACTTGGGATATGCTCTGATTGCATCATAAAGCATATCGTAGATTGAGCCCTGGTGATATTCAAGATTTTCAGGCATTTCACCATAGAACTGAAGCCATTTCTTTTCAATTTCTGCGTTGCTGGCTAATTCAACAGGTGATAAGCCGGAAAGATATTCGCAGGGAGTTCCCATTATTTTTGCCACCCTTCATAGGTTTCTTTTAGCATTACATAACAATGAAATGATATAATTGTAGTTTGTTAAAGTCAAGTGATTTTATGTTAATTTTCTTTTAATAAACAAAAAACAACTATCTGTCGTATTTTTAACAGATGTTTAATAAAATCAGAGGTTGGAAGCGTAGCGATTCAGGAAGCTTTTCTTACGGACAGTATAAAAGCACTTGTAAAGAAACACGGAGATGCACAATTGCATCTCCGTGTGTTTTTTATTCTTCCATGCTGTTTGCTCTCTGCTCAAGCACTGCGTTGTGGATATCCTCCTTTGTTTTGCCTGTCAGCTTATAGAAGAAGAACGGAACGCCTGCAAGGAACATCATGATACCGTGCATAATTGTGTAGAAGAAGAGAAGTGTGAGCTTTGTATCAAGGCTCTGCACCGGGTTCGGAATAAGGTCTGTTGGCTGAATGTAGCCGATAATTGAGCCATCTCCATAAAGAATCAGCGGTGCAACAGTGCTTGCGATTGTGCCACTGATGAGTGTTCCCACACCGATAACAAATGGGAAGGAGGCATCAAGTCTCTTGCCTGTTTTAAGCTCAATTGTTTCAAGAACATCTGCCTGGAACATGCTTGGAAGAAGGTTGGATGCACCAAACTGCAAGCCGATAAGGAAAAGGAAGATAATGAAAACAACCTGAAGAAGTCCGTTGCCTGTGGTGAAATAAGCATAGCCCACACCGAAGGCAATACAGTTTGCAACAAGTGAATAAATGCCACTTGCAATATAGAGCTGTCTTGCATCAAATTTCTTGAGAAGGAAGTTGATAACAAGCATACCAACAGCTGTACCGATACCAACAGGAAGCACAAAGAGAATCTTCTTTGAGATATCTCCCAGAACAGCTGCTGCAATAAAGGATTCCATAAAGGTTGCAATACCACGGAAGCTCTTGAGGAATTCTGAAAGAATGATTGTCCATGCATATTTATTTTTTATGATATCAACAAAGCCTATGAGAGGATTCTTTCTCTCTGCTGTGTAAACTGTTCTTTCACGCACAAGCTTCATTCCCAGAAGCACTGTGATAACACCGACAACGCTGCAGAGTGCTGCTGAAATGATATACTGAAGACCTTCAACACTGCGGATGCTTGTGCCTGTTACCATTTCAATAAGCTCAGGGTTATCCTTGCTCCAGATAAGACCGATAACAAGAAGAATAACAATAGGTGCAGAGTTACCCACAGCTGAGGAAATTGAACGGAAGGAAAGCACCTGATCACGCTCTTTGAGGTTTGGTGTCATAACATTTGCCACCATGTTGATTGAGTTACCAAAGGTGCAGAAAACTGACCAGAGAACTGCAATGGTGATAATGTAAATGAAAAGGATTGTGCCTGAAAGACCGGGAGGTGCCCAGAAGGAAAGCATCATTACAATTGCCATGGGCACAGCCACAAGCATTGCAACGGGACGGAATTTACCACCCTTGCCCATTCTTCTGCCATCTATGTACATAACAATGAAGAAATTAAGCACAAATGGAATAACTGCTGTAAGAAGGTTGAAAAGAGAGGTCTGGTTTTCGGGGAGTCGCAGAACATTAACAAGATAAGCGTTTCTGTTTCCTCCTACCATACCTGTCATGGTGGTGTAGAAGAAAACACCCATCAGGTAAAGAACAAATTCGCCCTTACCCACAAATTTTTTGTTGCTGTCTGCCGGAATAGCTTCCACATCGGGAGTTCGGATTTTGTTATCCACTGAATCACTTCCTTTTATAAATATAAATAGACAATAACACAGCTTTGCAAGTAAAGTCAAGAATTATTCCTATTGACTTTTTTTATTTTTTGTGGTAACTTTATTTCGTAATATGAAAAGGAGGCGAAGTTATGGACTCTATCTTAGGTATTGTTTTTAATCTTTTTGAAGGTCTTGATCTTGAAGCAGTTCTCGGCTCAATTGATGGCTCTCTCGTTGAATACAGCGTTAGCTCATTCCTTGACACCTTCTCAAGCTTCTTCGGCGGTCTTTTCGCATAAGAAAATTTTCTGAAAGCACTTCCCGTGTGGGGAGTGCTTTTTTATTTTCCTGCAAGGTCCGTCACACAGCAGCTAATCCACTCTTGACTATTTATATAATAAAGTGTAAAATATATAATTAGTGAAATTTCGGTTTAATTCAAGTCGGGAGGCATGAATTTTGGCAATTATAACTGTTGAAGGGCTCACCAAGTCCTATGGCAAAAAAACCGTTCTCAACGATATGAGCTTCACCCTACCCACCGGGCAGGTTATCGGTCTTTTCGGTCCTAACGGTTGTGGTAAAACCACACTCATGAAAATCCTTACAGGTCTCATTCACGATTACTCGGGCACAGTGCTCATTGACGGCAATGCCCCCGGTGAAAAGACAAAGTCAATGACTGCATATCTTCCTGAGCAGACCTTTGTTCACGATTGGATGAGAAACATTGATGCAATCAATTATTTCAATGATTTCTTCGGAGATTTTGATAAGGCGAAGGCTCTTGAAATGGTTTCCCGCTTTGGCCTTGACCCGAAGCAAAAAACAAAAACAATGTCCAAGGGTATGCAGGAGAAGCTCCTTCTTTCTCTCACAATGTCCCGACAGGCAGATTTGTATATTCTCGACGAGCCAATGGGTGGCGTTGACCCTGCCTCAAGAAGTGGAATTCTCAATTTCATTATGGAAAATTATGCACAGAAATCAACAATGCTCATTTCCACACATCTGATAAATGATCTTGAGGATATTTTCTCCCACACCCTTTTTATCGGCAACGGAAGGGTGCTTGTTAACGATAGTGTTCAAAGCTTAACAGCAGGTGGAAAATCAATCGAAGATATTTTTAAGGAGGTATTCTCAAATGTTTGGTAAGCTTCTTAAAAATGATCTGAAGGCACAGTGGCAGTCTGTTTCTTCAATCTTCCTTGTAATTCTCATTATTTCTTCTGCTGCAGAGCTTTTCATGGCTGTGTCAAAATCACAGATAGCCCTTGTGCTTGGTGGTCTTGTAGTCACAATGCTTATGCTATTTGCCTGCTTTGTGATTATTATTGCAGTTGCCATGATGTTTTCAAAAACACTTTTCGGCAGAGCAGGCTATCTGACCCTGACTCTTCCCGTTAAGACAGAAAAGCTTATCTGGTCAAAGACTCTTTCAGGTCTCATCTGGACCTATGCTGTTTATGTGCTCTTCTTCGGCGCAATGTTTTTATGGCTTTACCAGATTGGTGATGTTATGGGCGCTGACTATAAGGATATGGCAGACCAGCTTTTCACCCTGCTTTTCGGTAAATCAATTTCCACACTTGTGGCATCTCTTGTTTACTACCTTGTGTGGTTCGGAATTCTCATGTTTGCGGCTGTGCAGTGCATGTATCTCGGCATTACCTGCTCAAATGTGAAGCCGGTTTCATCTCTCGGCATTGTTGGTGCTGTGGTTATCGCCCTTGCAGCAATGGGTGCAGTAATCACCATGACAGGCATCGTAACAAAGGGAATCCCCGTTGGTATGGTTGTTTCTCTTGACTCTCTTGTTTTCACAAGCAATATATCTGAAACAATACACAACACAGAAAATTTCCTTTACAGCTTCAATTTTGCAGGACCACTCTTCACTCTCCTGCTTTCAGTGTTTATAAACATTCCCATAACATACCTGGTGAAGAACAAGGTTAATGTTAAATAAATTAAGTAAACTATCCCGAAAGGACGATTATATATGGATAATATGAACGGTCTTAAGCGCGATATTTTCTGTGGCGGGCTTCGTGCAGAGCATATCGGCAAAGAGGTTACTGTTTGCGGCTGGGTTGCAAAGCAGCGTGACCTTGGTGCGCTTATCTTCGTTGACCTTCGTGACAAGACAGGCATTGTTCAGCTTGCCTTTGACGAAACAACAGAAAAGGAAATCTTTGACAAGGCCTTTGGCGTAAGAAGCGAATATGTTCTTATGGCAAAGGGCATTGTCCGTGAGCGTTCTTCCAAGAACAGCGAAATTCCTACCGGTGATGTGGAAATCGATGTTAAGGATTTAAGAGTTCTCTCAAAGAGTGAAACTCCACCATTTGACATTGTTGAGAACTGCCAGACAGCAGAGCTCACAAGACTCAAATACCGTTATCTTGACCTTCGCAGACCCGATTTGCAGAAGAACATTCTTTTCCGTCACAAGATAACAAAAATCACAAGGGACTATTTTGATGAAAACGGCTTTGTTGAAATTGAAACTCCCATGCTCATCAAATCAACTCCTGAGGGAGCAAGAGACTTCCTTGTTCCAAGCCGAATTCACCAGGGCACCTTCTATGCGCTCCCACAGTCCCCACAGCTTTACAAGCAGCTTTCAATGGTTGCAGGCTTTGACAGATATATGCAGATTGCCCGTTGCTTCCGCGATGAGGACTTAAGAGCAGACCGTCAGCCTGAATTCACACAGATTGACCTTGAAATGTCCTTCGTTACAATGGAGGATGTTCTTGCAATCGGTGAAGGCTACATTGCAAGAGTTTTCAAGGATGCATTAGGTGTTGAGATTCCTCTTCCTCTTCCAAGGCTCACCTATAAAGAGGCAATGGAAAGATATGGCTCAGACAAGCCGGACACCCGCTTCGGCATGGAAATTTTTGACCTTACAGACATTGTTAAGGATTGCGGCTTCTCCGTATTTTCAGGTGCTGTGGCAGGTGGTGGCTCTGTGCGTGGTATCACAGCCAAAAACGCTGTTACCACCTACACACGTAAAGAGGTTGATAAGCTCACAGAGTTTGCAAAGGGCATCGGAGCAAAGGGTCTTGCATGGATTCGTCTCACAGATGACGGCATTGCATCCTCATTTGCAAAGTTCATGACAGAGGAAGAAATGAAAGCCATTCTTGACAGAGCAGGTGCAGAGAAGGGCGATGTTGTTTTCATTGTGGCAGACACAAAGAACAATTCCGTGCTTTCAGTGCTTGGTGCTCTTCGTAACGAGGCTGCCAAGAAGCTTGATATTATCGGTGATGGCTTCAATCTTCTCTGGATTGTTGAGTTCCCATTCTTTGATTGGGATGAGGATTCACAGCAGTTTGTTGCAATGCACCATCCATTCACATCTCCTCTTCCTGAATGTCTGCCATACCTTGAAACAGACAAGGCAGCAGTCCGTGCAGAGGCTTATGACCTTGTTCTCAACGGTATTGAGCTTTCTTCAGGCTCCATCCGAATCACAAACCCCGAGCTTCAGGACAGAATGTTCAAGCTCCTTGGTCTTTCCGACGAGGAAGCACAGCAGAAATTCGGCTATCTTCTTGATGCCTTCAAATTCGGCCCACCACCACACGGTGGTATGGGTATCGGCCTTGACAGACTTATTATGCAGCTTGTTAAGGCAGATTCACTTCGTGATGTTATTGCTTTCCCCAAGGTTCAGAATGCAAGCGAGCCAATGACAGAGTGTCCTTCAAGGGTTGATGATATTCAGCTTCAGGAGCTGGGAATCGGCATTACAGCAGAGGAAAAAGAGTAAATCTCTTCAATTTACACGGCTTGTGGCTGTATTTTTAATAAAAACACTTGAAAATACAGCCAATTTGTTATAATATTATAATGTCAAAATATGAATTTTAAATTTCGGAGGATTTAATTATGGTAACAGCAGGCGATTTCAAAAACGGCGTTACATTCGAAATGGATGGCAAGGTTTATTCCATCATCGAATTCCAGCACGTTAAACCCGGTAAGGGCGCAGCTTTCGTTCGTACAAAAATTCGTGATGTAATCAACGGAAGCGTTACAGAAAAAACATTCAACCCAACAGAAAAATTCCCAACTGCTTTCATTGAAAGAAAGGATATGGAATATTCTTACGAGGACGGCGGACTCTACTATTTCATGGATCAGGAAACATACGATATGATTCCTGTTGACGCTGCAAACCTTTCAGACAACTTCAAGTTTGTTAAGGAAAACATGGTTTGTAAGATTCTTTCTTACAAGGGCAGTGTTTTCGGCGTTGAGCCACCAACATTCGTTAACCTTACAGTAACTCAGACAGACCCAGGCTTTGCAGGTAACACAGCAACAAATGCAACAAAGCCTGCAACTCTTGAAACAGGTGCTGAGATTAAGGTTCCTCTCTTCATTGAGGAAGGCGAGGTTATCCAGATTGATACAAGAACAGGCGAATATCTCTCAAGAGCATAATCTCTGTTTAATTTATATTTAGGAGGTCATTATTATGACACTTACAGAAAAAGTTGCATATCTCAAAGGTCTTGCAGAAGGTCTTGACCTTGATGTAGATAAGAAGGAAGCAAAGCTTATTGAAACAATGCTTGACCTTCTTGAGGACATGGCTCTCACAATCAGCGATATTGATGAAGACCTCAGCGCTTGCGAGGACCTCGTTGATGCTATCGACGAAGACCTTGATGAGCTTGAAGAGTACATCTTCGATGATGAGTGCGAGTGTGGCTGTGGCTGTGGCAGCGATTGCGATTGTGGCTGTCAGGATGGCGAAGAGTGCACATGCGGCTGCTGCTGCGATGATGAGCTCTATGGCGTTGAGTGCCCACTCTGCGGTCAGGAAATCCTTCTTGACGACGAGATGCTCGATGAGGAAATCATTGAGTGCCCCGGCTGTGGCGAAAGACTTGAGCTTGACATCGATTTCGACGATTGCGAATGCGATTGCTGCGACGAGGAAGAATAAAAACAAGAGCAAACGGAGAGGCTTCCGAGTCGTACTCTAAAGGACAAAAAGAGTTAATGTAGTAAAAACTGCATTAACTCTTATTTTTTTGCACTGTCACTAAAAGTGGTGAGTAAGTGCACCCTTAATTTTAAGTGATATTCTTTCCTTCGGAAAGAGTGATATTATGCACTTTTCGGCATAGTGATATTGAAATCTTCGATTTCAGTGTTATTTTATTCGCATAAAACTGTCCGAAGGACAATATCACAATGCGTAGCATTAT
>JAFODQ010000020.1 GCA_017380615.1 Clostridia bacterium
ACCTTGCCGTCCTTGATTGCTGTGATTGAGCAACCGTTGCCGAGGTGGCAGGTGATGAGCTTGATATCCTTAAGGTCTTTGCCAACAATTTCTGCTGTTCTGTATGCAACAAAACGGTGTGATGTACCGTGGGCACCATAACGGCGGATGTGGTCTTCTTCATAGTATTTGTAAGGAAGTGGGAAGATGTAGCTTGTTGCAGGCATTGTGCTGTGGAAAGCATTGTCAAACACAGCAACCTGTGGAACGCTGTCACCAAACACCTCGTTGCAGCACTTGATACCTGTAACATGTGCAGGGTTGTGAAGTGGAGCAAGAGCACTGAGATAGTCAATCTTTTCAAGAACATCTTCATTGATGATAACGCTTTCTGTGAAAAGATCACCACCCTGAACTACTCTGTGGCCGATAGCGTTGATTTCTGCAAGAGAATCAATAACCTTGCAGTCACCAACCGTAAGAGCGTCCTTAACGATGTTGAATGCTACTCTGTGGTCCGGAATGTCAACATATTCATCAAAGCTTCTGCCATCAAAGGTTGAACCTTTTGTATGGCTCATGTCTGTTGCGATTGATTCACAAATACCCTTTGCAAGAACTTTCTCTCCATCCATATCAAAAAGCTGATACTTAAGAGATGAGCTTCCGCAGTTGATTACGAGAATTTTCATCAATAAACCTCCAAATAAATGGTTATTTTTCCAAAACGGAATTTAAAACCTGTATAAATTGTGTAAAATACTTACCAAGTAACAATTATAACACTAATTGAAAGATTTTCAAGTATTATAGTTAAATATTATGCCAAAAAATCAGGGAGGGGGATAAAATGAACTACGGTATTGTGGCAGAGTTCAATCCGTTTCATAACGGACACCGGTATATTGTGGATAAGCTCAAAGATAATGGCAAGAACACCGTCACAGCTGTAATGTCAGGCTCCTTTGTCCAGCGTGGTGAGTGTGCATGTGTGTCCTCTCCCGAAAGAGTTGAAATGGCTCTTAAAAATGGTGTTGACCTTGTTATCAGCCTTCCTGTGCAATATTCAACAGCCTCTGCCGAAAGGTTTGCCGGTGCAGGTGTTGATATTTTGTCCTCTCTTGGCGTTATAGATGCAATTGGCTTCGGCTCCGAATGTGGTGATTCATCTCTTATCAGAAGGTGTGCCGTTGCCTTAAGCGACAGAGCAGTGGATGAATGCATAAACCGACTTCTTGAAACAGGTGTCTCTTATCCTGTCGCAAGAGAAAATGCGCTTTTGCAGCTTTGCAGCGAAGAGATTTCCCGCATTGTGGCACAGCCCAATGATATACTGGGTGTTGAATATACAAAGGCTGTTTTAAGAAACGGAGATAAGCTCTGTATAAATGCTATAAAACGAATCGGTGCTTCGCATGATTCCTCTGAAAAATCAGGTGATATCTGCTCAGCATCTGCAATCCGTGAAATGCTTCTGTGTGATGAATGTCACAGCTTTATGCCCCAGACCACAGCAGATATTCTCAAAGCAGCTCTGCACAGCGGTAAGGCTCCTGCGCAGATGAAGAATGCAGAGCGCGCAATTCTCTATAAGCTTCGTACAATGAGCCTCGAGGATTTCGCGATGCTTCCTGATGTGAGCGAGGGACTTGAACATCGTATTTATTCAGCTGTGAGGGAGTCCTCTTCTTTGGGTGAATCACTTGAAAAAATCAAGACAAAGCGTTATACTTTATCAAGAATAAGAAGAATTATTTTGTGTGCATTTCTCGGCATAACAAGGGCTGATGTTTTGGCTCCTGTGCCATATATCAGGGTGCTGGGCTTCAACAGTAAGGGCGCAGAGCTTCTCAGAAAAGCTAAAGGCATTGCAGCGCTTCCCATTGTGACAAAATCATCTCAGATAAAAGCCTTGGATGAGTCTGCTCAAAGGTGCTTTGAGCTTGAGTGCACAGCAAGAGATGTTTTTTCTCTTATGCTTCCCGTACCGGATGTGTGTGGCAAGGAAATGACAGATAAAATCATTATTTTATAAAGGAAATTTTTATGGATTTGATTGTAATCGGCGGCGGTGCTGCAGGTCTTATGGCGGCAGGCACAGCAGCACAAAAAGGTTTTAAGGTAACTCTTTTTGAGCGTAACGAGAAGCTCGCCCGTAAGGTTGCCATAACAGGCAAGGGCAGGTGCAATGTTACCAATAATTGTCCGCTTCTCAATGACCTTATCGCAAATGTTCCCGTTAATGGAAGATTTCTCTATGGAGCATTTTCACGCTTCAACACAGATGACACAATAGATTTCTTTGAAACTATGGGTGTGCCTCTTAAAATTGAGAGAGGAAACCGCGTTTTCCCTGTGTCGGACAGAGCGCTGGATGTTGTGGATGCACTCAATAAATTCATCACGGTGAATGGTGTCAAGCGTAAAACAGCAAGAGTTACAGAGCTCATAATTGAAGATGGTGCTGTAAAGGGCTGCAGGACGGAAGACGGTGCAGAGCATTTTGCTGATAATGTGCTCATTGCCACCGGAGGCAAGTCATATCCCGTAACAGGCTCAACCGGTGATGGCTATAAGCTGGCACAGCAGGCAGGCCACACCATCACGCCTTTAAAGCCGTCTCTTGTTCCTCTTGAATGTCATGAGGGCTGGTGCACGGATGCCCAGGGGCTTTCACTTCGCAATGTGGAAATTCAGGTGGAGGATACAAAGACCTTCAAAACCGTTTACAAGGATATGGGAGAAATGCTCTTCACACATTTTGGTGTGTCAGGTCCCATGATTCTCTCGGCATCATCTCACATGCGCAATATGGAGAGAGGCAGATATGTTATTCATATTGATTTCAAGCCTGCCCTCACTCACGAACAGCTTGATAAAAGATTGCAGAGAGATTTGCTTGAGTGCTCAAACAAAAATCTTTTCAATACACTTTCGCTTATGCTTCCAAGAAAAATGATACCTATTGTTGTTAAGCTTTCAGGTCTCAATGGCAACATAAAATCGAACCAGGTAACGAAGGATATGAGAGAAACCCTTGTGTATCTTCTCAAGGATATCCGTCTCACGGTAACAGATTTCAGACCTATCGAGGAAGCAATCGTCACATCGGGTGGCGTAAGCGTTTCGGAAATTGACCCAAAAACAATGAAGAGCAAGCTTTGTGAGGGGTTATATTTCGCAGGAGAGGTAATAGATGTGGATGCCTATACAGGCGGCTTCAATTTGCAGATTGCATTTTCAACCGGTCGCCTTGCAGGCAACAGCGTATAAGGGGGATAAATTATGATTATCAATATTGCTATTGATGGCCCTGCAGGTGCAGGTAAAAGCACGATTGCAAAATCAGCATCGAAGGAGCTAGGCTTCATCTATGTTGACACAGGTGCCCTTTACAGAACAGTTGGCCTTAATGCATTAAGATTGGGCAAAAACACAAAAAGCGAGGAGGAGGTTGTTCCCACTTTGGAGAATCTTCAGGTTTCCCTGAGATTTGTTGATGGCGAACAGAGAGTTTTTCTCGGCGAAGAGGATGTTTCTGCAGCCATAAGACAAAATGAGGTTTCAATGGCAGCATCCAATGTTTCTGCAATTCCCAAGGTGAGAGAATTCCTTTTTGATTTGCAAAGAGATATTGCAAGAAAAAATAATTGTATTATGGACGGCAGAGATATCGGCACAGTTGTGCTTCCCGATGCAAAAATTAAAATCTATCTCACTGCATCTGCAGAGGCTCGTGCAGACAGAAGATATAAAGAGCTTGTTGAAAAGGGTCAGGAAGTCAATTACGATGACATTCTCAGAGAAATCGAGCTTCGTGATTATCAGGACACTCACAGAGAAATTGCACCTCTCAAAAAGGCAGAGGATGCCATTCTCGTGGACACAACAAAGCTCACGCTTGAAGAATCCATTGAATATATGCTCAAGGTTATAAAGGAGCAGTTATAATGGGCTGTGTCAGATTAGCTGAAAAGGCAGGCTTCTGCTTCGGTGTGGACAGAGCTATAAAGCTCATTGAATCACTTGTGGCGCAAGGCAAAACAGTTGCCACATTAGGTCCTATAATACACAACCAGCAGGTTATTGATGCTCTGGCTGCTAAGGGTGTGCGTGTAGTGGAAAGCCCCTCGCAGGTCAGGGAAGGGGATACCCTCGTGCTTCGCACTCACGGTGTGACCCGTGATGTGCTTTGCGAGGTGGAAAAGACGGGCTGTGACTATATTGATGCTGCCTGTCCCTTCGTGAAGAAAATCCACAAAATCGTTCTTGATAATTCCTCTCAAGAGGTTGCAACCCTCATTGCAGGAGATGCCAATCATCCTGAGGTGAAAGCCATAAAAAGCTGTGCTAAAGGCGAAAGCTATGTGGTCTCAAACGCTGAAGAAATTGAGGAGGTTGTAAAAAATCATCCTTATTTATCTGAAAAGTCTTTGATTTTCGTTTCTCAGACAACTTTTAGCATAAAAGAATGGAAAAAAAACATAAAAAAAGTAAATTTACTATGTACAAATGTGAAAATATTTGATACAATATGTAGTGCGACCGAGGAAAGGCAAAACGAGGCAGAAGCCCTCTCCAAATGCTGTGACGCAATGGTCATAGTGGGTGGGAAGCATTCCTCAAACACACGCAAGCTTTTGGGTGTGTGCGAGAAAAACTGTCCGTCCTTTCTTATCGAAACAGCTGATGAGCTTTTTGGTATCAAGCTTGGCGGTTTTGGTGTTGTCGGTCTGACTGCGGGTGCATCTACTCCCGCCGGTATTATAAAGGAGGTACTTGAAACCATGTCCGAAATTCTCAAGGAAAACAATATGATTGAGGAGGAAAGAGTGCTTGACTCTGCATCAGCTGAAGATTTTGATTTCGCAGCTGCATTAGAGGAATCTCTCAATAATATGAACAGCGACCAGAAGGTTGTTGGCACAGTATTGAGTATTTCTCCAACAGAGATACAGGTTGATATCGGCAGGAAGCAGACAGGTTATATTCCATACAACGAATATAGCAGTGACCCAAATGCAGATCCAAAAGCTGAACTCAAGATTGGCGATACTCTTAATCTCATCATCATGAAAACAAACGATCAGGAAGGCGTTACAATGCTTTCCAAAAAACGTTACGATGCTATTGCAGCATGGGATGAAATTGTTAGCGCTGAAGGAACAGATACCATTCTTGAAGGCGTTGTAACAGAAGTTATCCGTGGCGGTATTATTGTTGTTTCTAACAATGCTCGTCTCTTTATCCCTGCATCTCTTGCAACAGCAAGCCGTAACGATAAGCTTGAAGATCTTCTCAAGACAACTGTTAAGTTCAAGGTTATTGAGGTTAACAAGCAGAGAAGAAGAGCAGTAGGTTCAATCCGCGCTGTTCTCAAGGAAGCAAGAAAAGAAGCAGAAGCAAAGTTCTGGGCAGAGGCTCAGGAAGGTGAGGTTCGTAAGGGTGTTGTTAAGTCTCTTATGAAGTTCGGTGCTTTTGTTGACATCGGTGGCGTTGATGGTATGATTCATGTTTCAGAGCTTTCATGGAGCAGAATCAAGGATCCATCAGAGGTTCTCAGCGTTGGCGATGAGGTTGAGGTTACAATAAAGTCTCTCAACCCTGAAAAGAAGCAGATCGCTCTTGGCTACAGAAAAATGGAAGATAATCCATGGGAAATCTTTAAGAGCAAGTATGCTGAAGGTGACGAAGCTGAGGTTGAAATCGCAAACTTCACAGACTTCGGTGCATTCGCACACATCATCCCTGGTGTTGATGGTCTTATCCATATTTCTCAGATTGCAAACAAGCATGTTGCAAAGCCTGCAGACGTACTTAAAATCGGTGAGAAGGTAACTGTTAAAATCACTGAAATCAACGAGGAAAGAAAGAGAGTAAGTCTTTCAATCCGTGCACTCCTCCCTGAAGAGGTTGTTGAGGAAGCTTCTGTTGAAGAAACTTCTGTTGAAGAAGCACCGGCAGAGGATGCAGAATAATTAAAATGTTACGGTATTAACTGTAATTCATAAGCCGTAGAAGGGTTTCTTTCTACGGCTTTGTTTTTGAAGAAATCTGATGTAGGGAGTGAGATTTTGTACTGCCACGAATGTCACAAGCAGAGTCCTGATAATTTCGTAAACTGTGCATATTGCGGTGCGAAATTGAAGCCTGAAAAGAAAAAAGCACCCTCGCACTTTGTAAGTAAAAGGAAGCTTAAAATTAAAATATCCTTTAAAATGCTTATTGCAGTTTTGCTCTCTTTTGCGACCCTTATTACCGTTGCTGCAATTTTTACAGCCACTGTAACGGGCAGTAAGCCTGAAAGAGTCGTAAAAGGCTTTGTAAGGGCTGTTCAGAGCCAGGATGAGGATTTATATTACTCCTTGTATGATGATGGCATAAAGGAATATAAAAAACAAAACAGATACTATGCTGATGATGAAACCTTCAATAATATGGTTGCTCCCTTGCATGAAAGCAAGGATTTCTACACCTCAAGGTGTGGGGAGAGCTATAAGCTTTCATATTCAGTTGAATCAAGCAGAACTCTCAGCGAAACAGAGCTTGCTGCATTCAATAAAATGCTGGAAAGTCAGTTTTCATATATTAACAGTGCATCAAGAGTTGATGTTATGAGCGTGGAAATTCATGCTAAGGGCAAAGAAGGTGAGTATAACAGCCTTTATAATGACTTCTGGTGTATGAAAATTAAAGGAAAATGGTATAAGGTGGACAAAACCATTTACACAGAATATCAAAAAATAGAAACGACAGTATGATTCTTAAAGAAAATACTGTCGTTTTTTATATTTTTGTGCAAGATTTTATGTTTTGTACAAATTTTTTGAACAATTACCAAAAAATATTTGACAAAATAACAACTGTGTGGTATCATAAGCACAAGTATATATTATGAGGTGGTTTCTTGAGCGGCAAAAAGCAAGATTATTCCTTGCTCAATGATGATGAACTTGCTTTGTTAGCTCAGACGGGTGACGAGGTAGCTTTTAATTTGCTTGCCAAGCGTTATTTGCAAACCAAGGTGAAGAAATCAAAATCAGCATATCTTGAGGTTGAGGATTTTCTTCAGGAGAGCATGTTCGGCTTTATGAGCGCTGTGCGCACCTTTGATTCCTCGAGGGGTGTTCCTTTTAAGGCGTATGCTTCAAAATGTATGCACAACAGCATGGAGTCTGCTGTGGTTGATGTTTCACCCGAAATTCTCGTAGAAAATAATGTAACAGCCACATTATCCACCGAGGTTGAAGATGATCCTCTTGATCTTATAATAGGTAGTGAACAGCTCGGTAGTGTTCTGCAGCTTTGTCAGGTGACACTATCATCCCTTGAAAAGACGGTTGTTTTTCTCAAAGCTGGAGGCATGAGCTATGCCGAGATTGGTGAAAGACTCGGTATGGACGCCAAAGCTGTTGATAATGCTGTTCAGCGTGCAAGGCGCAAATTGAAAAATGCAATAACCGAATAGGTTAAATATTGGTCCTCTTAGCTTAAAAGCAGAGCGTTGTTAGGTTGCGGAATTTTCCGAAATCTTTATACAAGAGGTGGCGGTGCAATTCCGTTAGAGGGCAACATTAAATTATAGCGAGGTAGCAAAAATGTACGAAGACAAAACACTCATCTGTAAAGAGTGCGGTAATGAATTTATTTTCACAGCCGGCGAACAGGAATTCTATGCAGAAAAGGGCTTGGTAAATGAGCCAAAGAGCTGTAAGGCATGCCGTGATGCACGTAAGGCAGCAGCAAGAGGCGAGCGTGAAAAATTCAAAATTGTTTGTGATGCTTGTGGTAAGGAAGATGAAGTTCCATTCAAGCCACGCGATGGTCGTCCTGTTTATTGCCAGGATTGCTTCAACAAGCAGAAAGAGGAAGCATAATTACATAACTGTTTAAAAGTGTAACCCCCGACCGGTAGGTCGGGGGTTTTGCTGTTTTATCATTCTGTTTATTTTGTCTGTTCTGCTCGTTGCTTCTTCATTGTTTTGTTAACAATAGAGTTAAGCACAACATTCAGTGTGAAAAGTGCGATTCCCACAAGCAGGCCGAATTGTATGCTGCCATTAATGAAGGGGGCTGAGGTATCTGCAACCATATTTGTGGCAGCTGTGAAGAATATGCCGGGGAGAATGAAGCATAAATCTGAAAGAACACAGAGCACAATGTTTGTTCCCGCCTTAAGTGATGGCGCTTTAATAAGAACAAAAAGGAAATTAAGAACGCCGAACACAACTGCAAGATAGAGCATCAAAACACTGAGAATAATAAGGAGTGTTGCTGTGCCCAGATGTTCTGCACCTGAAAGATTTATCAATGAAAACCAGTCAAGGGTGAGGAACTTATTCAGTGTGAAATCAAGCAAGGTAAAGCTTTGCTGAGACTCGCCAATGAAGGGGAGTGTGATTGAATAGCTTGCCAATGGCAACACCAGTGCCAAAAGTGGAAGAAAAGTGCAAATAAAACGAAGAATTCTCAGCTTGCTGCCGAATAAGGCACTTTTGAAGTTGCCTGTGAATCTTCTGAATTTAACCCAAGCCTTTGCAGCATTTTCAGCATCTTCATCAAGCCTGCCTTCCCAGTTAAAGTTGGGAATGTTGACACCACAGTGAGGGCACTCTGCTTTTATATCCCAAAAATTAAGGATTTCATAGCAGTTAGGACATAATGCCACGGGAATCAATCCTCTCTAATTAATAATCGAGTACACGAAGAATAGCCTTAATGTTTATAGGAAGCTTTTCGATAACCTCTCTTGCTTCCTTTTCGCGCATAGGGGGTGTGATGAATGCAATTTCGTTCTTTGATTCATCATCACGGTGGAGGATAGTTGGTGCCTCAAATGATTTGTTGATTGCGTTGAACGCAGCAACATAGTCGTCTGTTTCTGCTCTAACATAAAGAGAGCCACAGTTAAGATTTGAAGGGATAACATAATTATCCTCGGCAGGACCCCAGCCGAAAGCCTTGCGCTTTGCTGTGTGCTTTGCACAGTCAATGATATCGGCAACAACAGCACTTGCTGTTGGAAGCTTACCTGCACCCTTACCGTAGAA
>JAFODQ010000102.1 GCA_017380615.1 Clostridia bacterium
CGGGTGTAACGGTTTCTGTATTGAGGCAGCTCTTCTGTTATCTGAATCCTGCCGAGAGGAAGCATATCACAATCAGGCCATGCACCGGGCTGGACATATTCCTGCCATGCGTAGCAACGCTCAAACATTGCATGAAGCTTGCTCCATTCGTCCCAGAAGTCGCCGGTCATACGCCACATATTGGCGTGTGCTGCAAGGTGCTCATGCTCCCATACCGGTGCTGGTCCGGGAGAGAGGCTTAACACCATATCTCTGCCGCATTTATCAAGAGCTTTTCTCATCATTTCAATTTCTTGCTTTGCTGAATATGGATCATCAGGGAACTGCTCGGTGTTGGCGATGTCATCGCATTTGATAAAGTCAACATCCCAAGAAGCATAAAGCTCAAAAATTGAATCATAATATTCCTGGGCGCCTTTTTTGTGGGTTTCAAGACCATACATATCGGGGTTCCAGGGACAAATTCGTGAAGGCCTTGCGATGTCGTTTGCAGAAACGCCATCGCATTTTATTTTTGTGTGCTGGTGTGCTGCTTGTCTCGGAATGCCGCGCATAATGTGGATGCCGAACTTAAGACCAAGAGCGTGTATGTAATCTGCGATGGGCTTGAAGCCTTTACCGTTTGCAGAAGAGGGGAAACGCTCAACCGACGGAATAAGGCGTGAATATTCATCCATGCACAGTGGTGCAAAATGATTGTAGTAGAAGCTGTTTGCAGTAGGCTCAGACCATTGAATATCACAAACCACATATTCCCAGCCATATTCCTTAAGGTGCTTTGCCATGTAATCAGCATTGGCAAGAAGCTGCTCTTCATTTACAGCTGCACCGTAGCAATCCCAGCTGTTCCATCCCATTGGGGGAGTAAGTGCTAATTTTTTGTGCATTGTATCATCCTCTTATTCTTCAATTTCTTTCATAATTTCATCGTATGAAATCATATTACCATATTTCTCAAAATTAACCTTTTTTCCAAGAATACGTATGTTGTCAACCATAGGCTTGTTGTGTGTGTAAACAGGCTTGCCCGGAGTGATCGGGTAAATACCAAGGCAGCTGAAGATGTACCATGCTGCAGTTGAGCCATTATCCTCGTCGCCGGGGAAACCATCATCCTTCCAGGAAAAGCCCTCTGCGCAAATCTTTTTGAGCCAATATTCTGTTTTTTCAGGCTGACCAAGATATGTGTAAATGAATGGAATGTGGAAGCTTGGTTGGTTAGATATTGCACACTGACCCCAATCGCAAACAGCCATTTCGGTCATTTCGTGTATTTCGTAGTTGTAGCCGCCAACACGATATTCAGCAGGTTCAAGGAAGAATTCATCAAGCCTCTTTAAAAGTGCATCTTTGCCTCCGTAAAGCTGAGCAAGGCCGTCAATATCGTGCTGCACAGCAAAGCTTGTCTGCCATGCAGAAGCCTCTGTGTAGTGCTTTCCCCATGAAATTGGATCGAAATCGGGGTCAAATTTGCCCTGAGTGTCGCGAGGCCTCATGAAGCCTGTTTCTTTATCAAAGATATTTGCATAATTTTTTGAGCGCTTGTGGTATTTCTCTTTCTTGTCCTCATAGCCGAGAATACCTGCAACGGTTGCAATGCAATCGTCAAAATATGCTGCATCAAGAGTAAGGTTAACGCTTTCACTGTATTTGTCATATGGCACATAGCCAAGCTCCAGATATTCCTCACAGCCCTCTCTGCCGTAGGCGGGCACTGTGGAGGATTTGTTTGCGTGGTGCTCCATGCCCTCAAATGCTGTTTCGAGCAGGTCTCTTGAAATGAGATTTCTTGTAGCTACATCTGCAATAACGGCATCAATTGCTGTGCTTGGCATACAGTTTTGAGCATCACCTGCAGTCCAACGGGGGAGCCAGCCACCATCCTTATAGTCCTGAATATAGCCTTCAATGATTTCGGGGAGTATATCCTTTGCGACAATTGCGTAGAATGGATAGTTTGTTCGGTATGTGTCCCAGAAGCCGTTGTCTGTGTATCTTACGCCGGGGAGTACCTTGTCTGCGCTTGGTGAATAGTGGATTGGATTTCCGTTTTCATCAGGCTCATATGCCTTGTGTGGGTAAAGGAATGTACGATACATGCAGCTGTAAAAGGTTCTGAGAGTGTCTTCGTCAGCATCAATTTCAATTTTACTGAGATATTCATTCCATATATGCTCATTTTCAGCCTTCAACTCATCAAAGCTGCCATAAACAGAGTCGTGCTGAAGGTTTCTAAGTGCCTGTTCATAGCTTATGAAAGAGGTTGCAACTGTGAATGTAACCTCCTTTTTCTTGAGGGCTATGTGAATGCCTGTGCCTTCGCCCTCAGTGTGGAGGCTGTGCTGTGTTTGGGTTGTATCTCTGCTGCCTGTGAGAATCTTGTCTGTATCCACAGAGTCTGCATCAAACTGGAAAACATAATAGCCCTTGAGAGTGCCCTTGTCGTGGCTGTTTCTGCCACGATTGCAATCTGTCCAGCAATAAAGACGGTTGTTTTCCTTGTCGAATTCATATTCGCAATTGTATTTTACCGGCAAAACCGAAAGGTATCGATCAAAATCCTTTTTGAAGCTGAGCCTTACACAAGCACCGTATTCGGTTGGTGTAAGCTCGAAATCACAAAATGGTCTTTTGAGATAGCATTTGAGATAGTGTGGCTGCAGAATAGCCTTTTCGGGGTCATAGCCTGACCAGCAATCCTCGAAATCCACAAATGGTTTTTCAATCTGAGGCATCATTGTAAATGCACTGTGGTCGCTTATCCATGGACTTGGCTGACGGGTGAGGCGGATTCCCTCAACTGAACGGTCTCCCGGATGGTAATACCAGCTTCCCCTTGAGGTTTCTGTCTGCAAACTGAATGCAGCAAAGCCGAAGGGCCTCTGAACAAGGGGGAGAGTGTTACCTTGTGAGAATCTGTGCAAGGATTGCGACCCCTGCTTGATATTTACATATTTAAGATAATTCATAAAAACTACCAACCTTCCTATCAGAATATACGAAGCGTTTTGATTTCAAATGGCTTGTATGTGATTTCGCCAGAGCAATCACCAACATATTCCTCAAGTGGTGTAACCTCGGTGATTTTTTTGTTCCCATCTACTGTGATAACAGTTTTGCCCGGAAGTCCATAAGGCTCGTACATACGGGCAATGAAGCCGTTTCCGTCCTCGGCAGGCTTGATACAATCAACGATAAGCCCTTCGTTTGAGAGTGAGAGAACAGGCTTTTCTTCGCTGCTTCCCTCAAAGACAATGAATGGGGAGTTGAAGAGATAACCCTCCTGAACAACTCTGCCGGCAGATAAACCACCAATGTGAGGGAGGATTGAATATGCAAAATCGTGCTCTCCTGTGTCACGGAAACGGGCAGGATTATCGGTATTGCGAAGAAGCGTCATAATCATATCGTTGTCTATGATATTGTGACCGTATTTGCAATCGTTGAGAATCGAAACACCATAGGCATCGTCTGAAAGGTCGGTGAATCTGTGAGCTGCATACTCATGCTTCCACTTTTCTGCAGGGGTGTTTGAGTGGGTGTTTCGTTTTACAATACCATAGGCAATCTCGTAGCTTGCCTGGGTTGAAAGCACATTAACAGGGAATGAAGCCTGAAGAATTTTGTATTTCTCCTGCCAATCAATATGTGAAACAATATCAACTCTCGGAAGGTTTGCGTAAGCAATGATATCCTGAGTGAGAATTGTGTTGTTGTGCTTTTTTGTAATTCTCACTGTAACTCTCTGCTCGTTTTTGTCGATAAATTCCACAGAGTTTTCCCATTTCATATCCACGGGGCGCTGCTTGTATTCTTTATCAATATTCCATGCATCCTCGTGCTCCGGACCATCTTTATATGTGATGATGTTGTTTAGCTTGTCACCGACAAATCTGTCTGCTCGCTTGTCAAAGAAATTATTAAGTGTACCGTCCTCATAAACCACAAATGAGAAATGTGGTGAATCAATGAAGATTTTACCGTTTGCTGTGCTCACAGTAAGAGCGTTCATCTTTTCGACGGGGACAGTCTTCTCGTATGTTCTTGTGGTGAAGCCTGCAAGGTTCTCAACAAAGAAGAGACAGCATCCGTCTGCATCTGTAATGACATTGGAGGTTGTTTCTCCATCTGTGAGTGCACAGCCTTCAAATTTCTTGTCGATTTTTATGTACGCGCTGCCACAGAATGAGTTGGGATTATAAACAGTGATTTTATCTTCACCGGCTGAAAGGAGTGTATCAGCAACAAGCTGCTTCTCTTTCTTCTGTGCAAAAGCAAAAAGCTCCTTATAAATCTTCTCTGCATCATCATAAACTGTGTCAATGGAGCTTCCGGGAAGCACATCATGGAACTGGCAGAGGAGAAGCTTTTTCCAGTATGAAACAGTTTCTTCGTAACCGGGGGTCTTGCCCTTGAGATTTGCAAGCACGGAGAGTAAATCAAGTCTTCTGAATGCCATTTCGATGTAACGGTTGTTGCGTTTCACATCGGCAATTGTTGTGTATGTGCCCTGGTGAGTTTCAACACAAAGCTCACCCTTCCACACAGGAAGCTTTTCTCTTCTTTTATCAAGCTCTGTGAAATAATCCTCAGCCTTTGTAATTTTCACCTCAGGCATGCCGGGGGAAATCTGCAAAAGACGGTAGTTTCTGAGCATCTCATCTGTTACACCGCCGCCACCGTCTCCATATCCGTAGGACATAAGAGCGTGGTCCCACACATCCTTCTGCTGAAGCTTATCGGAAACAAGGCGGACATTTTCATTATCGATGGAGTTGTTGTAGCACTCCTTGGTGATAGGAATTGTAGCATAGAGATTGCTTCCGTCAAGACCTTCCCAGATAAATGCGTTGTATGGGAATTCATTGGCATTCTGCCAACGGACCTTTGTTGTGTAAAAGCTCTTCATGCCACACTTTGTGAATATCTGTGGAAGAGATGCAGGAAAGCCGAAGGAATCGGGGATCCAGCATACATCACTTGTTCTGCCGAATTCCTTTTTGAAGAACTGGTGACCATAAAGGAATTCTCTCACAAGAGATTCTGCACCTGAAATGTTGAGGTCGGATTCAACCCACATGGGACCCACAAGACGCCAGCGACCATCTGCAACCCGTTTGCGGATTTGTTCGAAAATATCGGGGTAAACCTCTTTTATGTAGTTGTAAACAGAGGGCTGTGAAAGTGAAAATTCAAATTCATCGTATCTGTCCATGAGACGGAGCTGGTTAAGAGCAGAGCGACCTGCTTTGCGGATTGTGTCCTTGAAACGCCACAGCCAGGCAACATCAATGTGTGTTGAAGCAACACAATCAATAATGCAATCATCGTTGGGGAGCTTCAGTGCTTTTAAGCCATCAAGAAGATCCTTGTGAATTGCAATGGCATTTTCACGGAATTCTGCATAGTCAAGAGAAAGGTCGCTTTTACGGATAGCATTTTCAAAAAGCGTGTTAACCTTTGCCTTTGTGTAGTCATTTTTTATGTGCTTTATCAGATCACGGACAAAATCCATGATGTATGAGAAATCCGCAAGAGCCTTGTCTGCAATGATATAAGCAGGGGCGTTGATTGGTGCCAATGTCCTTTCAGCATCACAGAAGGTGCAGACATATATCTCAAGTTCAAGAGAAAGCTCTCTGTCGTACATTGAATCTTCAAGATAAACCTTGCAGCGCTGTGTATTGTTATCAATACCGGCATATCTGACGCCGTCAATTGAAACAAATGCTTCGCAATTGCGGGGGATTTGCAGATTGAGGTAAGCCTCTTCGGTCGGGAGAGGCTTTCTCGGTGTGAAGCTTGTTTTCATAACACAGGTTTTGTGGTCCTTGAAGGTTACGCCCTCGGAATAATCTGCCCAATCGGTGATAGGTATATAGGTCTCTCTGTCTGTGTAATCAAGAATTTTATATTGCCATTTGTCAAGAGGGTGTGTTTCTTTAATAGCTCTGTTGCGATATAACAACAGATTTTTATCAATCATTGCTTCTACCATAGTTGTGGCTCCTCATATTTAA
>JAFODQ010000103.1 GCA_017380615.1 Clostridia bacterium
ATTTTTTTATAAATACAATTTTGCATTACACTCATTGAAAGGATTATAGTCGAATTTTCGAAGAAAATTCGATACCAAATCATAATTTGGTATCGAAACAGTGTAATTTTACACTGTTTCGACTAACTATAATCGTTATAAATCAAACCTGCTCTGCGATGTCAAATATAAGTCTTTCTGTTTTATCCCAGCCAAGACATGGGTCGGTGATGGATTTACCATAAATGCCCTCACCTATTTTCTGCGCACCATCTTCAATATAGCTTTCAATCATAAATCCTTTAATAAGATTTTTGATATCGGCATTGTGCGCTCTGCTGTACATAACATCCTTCGCAATTCGGATTTGTTCAAGATATTTTTTACCTGAGTTTGCATGATTTGTATCAACAATGCAAGCTGGATTTTTCAAGCCTGACTCAGCATAGGCCTGACTCAACTGAGCGAGGTCTTCATAATGATAGTTTGATATATTGTGACCATCTCTTGTCACAAGACCTCTCATTATTGCGTGAGCATAAGGATTCCCTTCACTTTCAACCTCCCAGCCACGATAAATAAATGTGTGGCTGCTTTGTGCTGCTGTTATGGCGTTCATCATAATTGAGAGATCACCACTTGTGGGATTCTTCATGCCAACAGGGATATCAAAACCACTTGATGTGAGTCTGTGCTCCTGATTTTCAACAGAACGGGCACCAACTGCAACATATGAGAGGATATCTGAAAGATAACGGTAGTTTGCAGGGTAAAGCATTTCATCTGCACAGGAAAAGCCATATTCCTTCAATGCGCACATATGCAAATCACGGATTGCAATAATTCCGTGAAGAACATCAGGCTTTTCGTTAGGATCAGGCTGGTGGAGCATACCCTTGTAGCCCGCACCTGTGGTGCGTGGTTTGTTTGTGTAGATACGGGGAACAATAACAATTTTATCCTTCACCTTTTCACGAACCTCTGCAAGACGGGAAATATAATCAAGCACCGGCTCCTTTGAATCTGCTGAACAAGGACCTATCACAAGCAATAATTTATCTGACTCACCTGTGAAAACTGCTTTGATTTCAGCATCGTTTTTTGCTTTTTGCTCTTCCATTGCCATTGTTAAAGGGAATTGCTCTTTAATATCCATTGGAATCGGAAGCTTTCTTTTGAAATTCATACTCATTTTGTTTGCATCTCCTGATAATTTGTATTTATTCCAAGCTTCTCAATATCACTGAAGAAATTGGGATAACTTTTATTGACACACTCTGCGCCATCAAGCCTACCCCCTGTGATGCTGCACATTATCGCAAGTGACATTGCAACACGGTGGTCATTATGGCAGTTAAGAGCTGCTGACGGCGTGTGATATTCTGATTTTGGAATAATTATTGAATCTTCGTTTAATTCAAGCTCTATTCCGAATTTTGTGAGTTCCTGCTTCATGGCAAGACCTCTGTCGCTCTCTTTGATTTTTAATCTGCTTGTTCCTGTGAGCTTAGCACCATTAAGAAGTGCAGAACAAGCAATCAGCACAGGTCCCAGGTCGGGACAAGCCGATATATCTATAACTGAATAACCTTTTTTCAGCTTTTTAAAGAAATCAATATAAGCCTTATCACCCTGAAAGCTATTTTCGTTAAGTCTGTTCACGGTAACATTTCCGTTGAAAAGATTGAATGCATGGAGAAAGGCGCTGTTTGACCAATCCCCCTCACAAAACAGCTTCTGTGGTTTATAGGTCTGATTACCTTTGATTATAAAGTAATCATTCTTTTTAACTATTTCTACACCAAAGGAAGAAAGCACATCAATTGTTATGTCAATATATGGTGCACTCTGAAGAGGTGTGGTTAGCTTTATAACGCTATCGCCATCAAGAAGAGGCAAGGCAAAAAGAAGACCCGATATATACTGACTGCTTACATCTCCGGGGAGAGAATATTCCCCTGCTTTTAGAACGCCATTGGTAACATAGGCTTCACCTTCCTTGGAGAAAGAAGACGATTCGGTATTAAAAAGCTGAAAATAAACCTCCTGGGGTCTTTCGAGCAATCTGTCCGAACCACCAAAGGTGGATTGAGCAGAAATGATATAACTTAAAGGAATAAGAAATCGCAATGTACTTCCACTTTCATTACAGAAAAGAGAAAGCTTTTCTTTCCTTTCACCGAGAGAAATTCCGTGAACATTGGCAACACCATCTTTAATTTCTATCTCGGCACCCATTTTTCTGAGGCAAGCTACTGTGGCAGATATATCATCATTTAATTCTATATTTTCGATTTTGCTTTCGCCACTTGCAAGACTTGCCGCAATAAGAAGCCTGTGTCCACAGCTTTTTGATGACGGGGCTGTTATTGTGCCTTGAGCTTTTGAAGGTAAAATTTCAACAATCACTTTTTCACCTTCTCAATCAATGCGTCAATCCCTTCCAGATAGCCATCTGTGCCCTTACCCATTATTGTTTTAAAGGCAAACTCTCTCACGAAGCTTATCTGTCTGAAGCTTTCACGGGCAGAAACATCTGATATATGCACCTCAACCGTGGGAATATTCACAGCCTTGAGTGCATCAAGAATTGCTATGCTTGTGTGGGTATATGCTCCGGGATTGATAATAATACCATCATAAAGCCCATAAGCAAACTGAATGGCATCCACAATATCGCCCTCATGATTTGACTGAAAGCACCTTACATATACACCCTTCGAAGAAGCGTGGGCTTCAATTTTCTCAACAAGAGAATTATATGTTTCCGAGCCATAAATTCCAGGCTCTCTTATACCAAGCATATTGATATTTGCTCCGTTAATCACAAGAATATCCATTGTAATCCACCTCAATTTCCTCTGCTACGTTTTTAACTGCAGCACTTCCATCCACAATTACATGTGCATATTTTTTATAAAGAGAAAGTCTTTGATTATATAGTCTTTCAAGGTCTGCTCTGTTGCTTGAAAGTGGTCTGTCTGCTGTTGCAATAAGCAAATCAAGGGGCCTGTCAATAAAGAAAAGTCTTCCGTTGCTCTTAAGAAGCTCCATATTTTTCTCATTGAGGACTGCCCCACCACCGGTGCAGATAATCTGACCGTTCAATTTAGAAACATCTTCAATTACTTCAGCTTCAATCTGCCTGAATGATGTTTCGCCTTCATCAGCAAAAATATCCGATATAGATTTGCCACATCTTTCAACTATAAGGCTATCTGTATCCACAAGTTTTTTACTGAGTCTCTGAGCAAGAGCTTTGCCTATGGTCGATTTGCCGCAACCCGGCATACCAATTAAGACAATATTCATTTTATCCTTGAACAAAGATCGATATATTTTCTCAATCTTATTTGAATTCACAGGAGTGTCAATAAATTTCTCAACAGCATAAGCTGCCTGAGAAACAAGCATATATAAACCGCCAACTGCAGTTACACCCGTTTTTCTCGCATCCAACACAAGCTTCGAGGAAAGAGGATTATATACAGCATCAAAAACAGCTTCAAGCTCTGTAAATCCACTTAAATCAACAGGTGATTCTCCTGTGTTTGGAAACATCCCACAAGGAGTGGTGTTTATTATAATCTGAACATCGGAATAATCCTTATACAGCTCTTCGTATGTAATATAACCCTTCCGTTCACTTCTTGAGACCTTAATAATTGAAGCTGCACCCATATTCTCACTTACAGCACAGGCTGTGTTTGAGGTTCCTCCCGAGCCCAGAACTGCAACACGCTTGCCTTTCAAGGAAATATTATGTTTTTCAACAAGAGATTTCAGACCGTAAAAATCTGTATTGTAGCCGTAAAGCTTACCATCCTTGTTAACAATCGTGTTAACGGCATTTATGCTTTCAGCCTCAGGTGAAATCCAATCAAGATAAGGTATAACATCTTTTTTGTAAGGAATTGTTACATTGATTGCTTTAAAATCCCGTTCCTTGATAAAGCCCTCAAGCTTGTCGGGAGAAAGCTCCTTGAGTACATACTGATAGTCTGCAAGAGCGTTATGTATTTCCTTTGAGAAGCTATGAGTCAGATGCTCACCTATGCATCCATATTCCATATCACTCACCCAACCAATCAGTACCGAATTTCTGTGAAAGCATATCACACAGCGAAATCGCAGTTATACTGTCCACAACAACTCTTACACGGTGAACAATACAAGGGTCGTGGCGACCTTTTACACTGATGACTGTGTTTTCTTTGTTGATAAAATCAATGGTGTTTTGCTCTTTTGAGATTGATGGTGTCGGCTTAACTGCACAAGAAAATACAACAGGCATGCCATTTGTTATTCCACCATTTATTCCACCATTGTTATTGGTTTTTGTAACCACTGCTCCGTTTTCATAGAAAAAGCTGTCATTCATAACGCTACCGGTCATATCTGCACAGGAGAAGCCTGCTCCGAATTCAACGCCTTTTATTGCAGGAATTGAGAACAATCCGTGTGATAACATACTTTCTAAAGAATCAAACCAAGGCTCACCTACACCAACCGGGAGGCCCACCACTGCTGTTTCAAGAATCCCACCGACGCTATCCCCCACTGCCGCAGCTGCTTCAATGTTTGAAATCATGGCTGCGCCTTTTTCATCGTCAAGCACTGCGAAGGATTTCTCTGATAAGCTTTCTATATCGTTTATATATTCGCTAAATGGTGCATCATCAACAGATGCACAGCGTTTGATGTGTGTGCCGATTAAGATGTTTTTCTTTTTAAGTAAGCCAATACAAACAGCACCTGCCACAACTAGCGGAGCTGTAATTCTTCCGCTGAAATGTCCTCCTCCGCGATAATCCTCACAGCCATTATATTTTGAAAAAGCCGTAAAATCTGCGTGACCGGGTCTTGCTTTACCATAAGAAGCTGAATAATCCTTTGATTGGGTGTTCTCATTTGGAATAACAACGCACACAGGTGTTCCTGTTGTTTTTCCGTTAAAAACACCACTCAAAAATTTATATTCATCCTTTTCTCTTCGTGGAGTAGAAATTTTTCCTGTTGGCTTTCTTAAATCAAGCTGATGGGAGATAAACGCTTCATTTATTTCAACACCTGCAGGAAGTCCATCAATAACAGCACCGATAGCCTCACCATGGCTTTCTCCGAAAAGGGTTACGCTTATATTATTACCGAACGTGTTTTTCATTTTATATAAGCCTCCTTTATGATTTCATCAAGCTTTTCATATTCTGTGAATTGAAACCTGAAGCTTCCGATTTCATCAACAAATACAGCATTCACACCGGATGAAGTACCCTTTTTATCGTGACGAAAGGCATCAGATATCTCTTTTAAAGAAATGTCAGTTTCTGTTGGAAGATTGTGTTTTTCAAGAACTGATTTTATTCTTTCACGTACAGCCGGTGATGAAAACGCAAGCATGCCAAGAGCAACACATTCACCATGAAGCAGCCCACCAAGACCTGACACAGTTTCAATTGCGTGACCTGCTGTGTGACCGAAATTCAAGACCCTACGAAGCCCCTGCTCCTTCTCATCTGCCTGCACAACTGCTCTTTTTATCTTCAAGGATTTTTCAATAACAGCTTCAATATTTTCCTTTACAGATTCTTTTTCAAGAAGGGAAAACAGCTCCGCATCTGATGTGGCTGCCATTTTGATACACTCTGCCAAACCATTATTAAAATGCCTTGGGGACAATGTGCTCAGCACATCAGGATCAATAATTACAGCTTTGGGTTGATAAAAGGCTCCCACTGTGTTTTTATATCCACCAAAATCAATAGCCGTTTTGCCACCGATTGAAGAATCCACCTGAGAAAGCAAGGTTGTGGGAATGTTAAGAAAATCAATCCCTCTCATATATGTTGCGGCGGTAAAGCCCGACAAATCGCCGACAACGCCACCACCAACTGCAACAATACAATCGTTTCGGGAAAATTCATTTTCACTGAGAGTTTGCAATAAATCCTTATACATTTCAAAGGATTTACTTTTTTCTCCTTGAGGAATAACCTTTATTACAGACTTGGGAAATTGAGATAAAACACACTGTGTGTACTGTGAAGGCACGCCACTGTCTGTTACAATCAAAGCCTTTTTAGTTGTATCAAAATGAGAAGCGATATTGTTTATCTCTCCTCTTTTTAAAGCTATGTTATAGCTTCCTGTGGTTGTTTTTACTGTAAGAAGCATTTTTACCTACCCACTTTAAATATGTTTATCCTTTGCATACCTGCCCACAAGACGAACATTGGTGCAAACCTCAGATAATCTTTGGAGCATTTCTTTTTCACTTTCCTCGGTCAAGTGACCCTCACCCTCAAGGAAGAAATAATAATTCCAGATAACATCCTTTGACGGACGACTTTTAAGTGCTTTAAGGTTATAACCACACTCACCGAAAACGGAAACTGCATTACTCAAGGAGCCAGCCTCATCACGAACAGTGAAAAGCACAATAAAAGCATTCTGATCTGCTGAATTATCACGGGGTACACGGGAGAACACGGCGAATCTGGTCGTGTTCATATTGTTCTCATTTATCTTTCTGTCAATAAGCTTAAGTCCATACTCATTACCTGACTCTATACTGCAAATAACGCCAACAGACCTATCATTTTCTTTTGCAACAAGCTGTGCTGCAACTGCTGTGTTAACAGCCTCCCTTGTCAGGAAACCCTTTTGTTCAATATATTCTGCACACTGTCCGAGTGCCTGAGGATGACTTACAACAGTTTTGATTGTACGGGCATCTGCTGATTGTGTTCCGAAAAGATGCTGTTCAACAGCCATATCATAAACGCCATTGATATACAATGAGCCGAAATATGTAAGATCCATAACCCTTGCAACATCGCCTTCAAAGCTATTTTCTAAAGGCAACACAGCAATTTCACATTCTCCCGACTCAACAGCCTTGTATGCAGCTTTGAAATCACCATAAGGTACTGCTGAAGCATCCGGAAATATTTTTCTCACAGCAAGCTCTGCAAAAGCACCCTTAACGCCTGAAAAGGCTACTCTCATACCATCGTTAAGCTTTCGCTGATAATCCTTTGAAAGCTTCATCATATTCTTTTGAAAGTTCACATAATATGAGCGAATTTCATCATCGGAAATATATTTACTGTTTGCGTCAAGAAGCTGTGCCTCGCGAACAAGATCCTCAACAGGAAGCCCGTTATTCTTTTTATATTCTGCAACAGCCTGTGCAGCATTCATTCTTTTTTCAAAAAGCTCTGCAATGGTTTTATCTATTTGAGAGATAGTGTCCCTTGCTTCGTGGAATTTTGATTCAAGCTCGTTCATTTATTATAATCCTCATAAAGTGATTTGAACGCAGGTATTGAGCGTTCAATTAAATCTGTATCTACACAATAGGAAATTCTTACAAATCCCTCAACACCGAAGCTGTCACTCGGCACAATAAGAAGATCAAATTTCTTTGCACGCTCATAGAATGCGTTTGCATCATCTTCAAGTGCTTTCACAAACATATAGAATGCTCCGTCGGGTTTGATAACTGTGTATCCGATATCCGTGAGTGCATTGTAAAGAAGGTTTCTGTTCTTTTCATAAACGGAAACATCTGCTGTATCATCAAGGCACTCAGAAATTACATACTGCATCATACTTGGTGCACAAACATAACCCAATGCTCTGCCTGCACCACAAACAGCTGCAAAAACATCTGCAGATGACTTCATCTTAGGTGAAACAAAAATATAGCCGATTCTTTCACCCGGAAGAGAAAGAGCTTTGCTGTATGAATAACAAACAACACTGTTATCATAAACAGTAGGAATATAAACAACCTTTTCACCTGTGAAAACAAGCTCACGATAAGGCTCATCGGAAATCAGGATTATTTCCTTACCATATTCCTGCTGCTTTTTATTAAGAAGCTCTGCAAGTCTTATAACATCCTCTTCAGGAACAATAACACCTGATGGGTTATTGGGTGAATTGATAATAACAGCTTTTGTATTTTTATTTATTGATGCTTCAAGAGCTTCAAAATCAATCTGCAAATCATCTTTTTTGCAGCTGACTGTTACAAGCTTTGCGCCTGTCTGTTCAACAAATACTCTGTATTCAGGAAAGAACGGGGCAAAAGCAATAACCTCATCGCCCTCTTCAACGATTGCATTAAGAGTAATTGTCAGAGATGCTGCAGCACCACAGGTCATATAAACATTACCAGCTTTTGCGTCCACACCGAATTTATTTGCTATATACTCAGCAACCTTTGTTCTTACCTTCATATCACCGGGGCCTGATGTATAACCGTGAAGCACCTCTGCAGGTGTTTCTGACACAAGCTTATTAATAACATCTGTTACCTTCTGTGGTGCAGGAACACTCGGATTGCCCAAACTGAAATCGAAAACATTTTCTGCACCAATTTCTGCCTTGCGTTTAAGACCATATTCAAAAATCTCTCTGATTACTGAGCTTTTCTTGCCAAGCTCGAGCATTTTTGGTGAAACCATAGTTAAAAATTCCTTTCTAAATAAAAAATCCGCACACCGTATACTTTCAAAAGCATAGCAGAATGCGGACTGGCTATATACTTAATACATTTTGCAATTACTTGCAAGATGAGTCGGCACACAGACAATCCATACAGCAATAATAAAATCGATAAGAGCTCTTAAAAATCATCTGTATCACCTTTCGTAAATTTGATATTCTCCATATTACTCTTGAAAAATCAGTTTGTCAACACAAAAATTTATTTTTTTTCATATTTTTCAACAATCTCTGCAAAACCATAGATGAGAGCAGAAATAAATCTTGCGATTACAACAAGAATAACAAAAAGAGTAATAAGCGGCAATGCAAGAAGTGAAAGCATTGCTGCATTAAAATAAACGAGAAGAAGAACAACACCCACACCCGTTAAAGCAATTGCCAAAAACAGGTTAATAACAAACATTACGATTGAAAACCGTTTAAGTGATGCTGAACAATTCTTAAAAAATCTAAATTCCTCACCCTTTTTGTCAGCAGAATCCATTTGTGGCTCCTGAGCTTCCAATTCGGGGGTGGTTACATCATAATTATTATCCATTTCAAATTCTCCCTTTACTGATTAAAACCAACCTTCGTAGATATCACCTGTGGCAATCTGCACTCCGTTACTATTGGATGGCTTTTTCGCAGGCTTGGTTGTCTGAGGCTTCTTTGTTGTGCTACTCTGTGAGCCATTGCCTGAATTATCTGGCTTTTTGTTGCTGCCACTATCAACAACAGCACCATTTTTATCTGTAACGACCTCAGTTGTTTCCTCTTCTGTGCTGTCGTCTGCAGAAACAGTTGTGCTCACTTTTGTTGTTGTGGTTGTTGTATCATCTGTCTTGTTACCACATGCAGTGAACAAAACAAAAACAAGAGACAGACATAAAACAACAAGTGCAATTGAAATAATTTTCTTCATATATGTTACCTCCGTTAAAACTTAACGCCAAGAGCGTTTAATTGATTTTCTAATTCTGCAAGATCTTTTGTGTCAAAAACAAAACCCTGCATTCCACATTTGCGGGCACCTTCTATATTGGCAGGCAGGTCATCTATAAAAAAGCATTCCTCTGCCTTAACGCCAAACTTATTGCAAAAGGCTTCATAAATTTCCTTTTGAGGCTTAAGAAGCTTGTACAATGCGGAAATAAAATACCCATCCAGCATACACAGTGCAGGATAATTCTGATAAACATCAAAGAACCTTGGAGTGGCATTTGACAAAAGATAAACTTTATACCCCGACTTTTTCAGCCTTTCAATTACCGTCTCCATCTGCCTGAGTGGTGGCATATAGGGATAAAAATTGCTTATCATTTCTTTTAGAAGTGGTCTTGTTTCTTCGGGAAGCTGCGGCAGAATCGCAGGAATGAAATCCTCTGCACGCTTACGACCTGCATCCATATCCCGCCAATCAGAACTGTTAAAGACTTTGTCGAGAATGAGCTGATGATATTCGGGGGGGAAATGCTCAGCAAGTGTTCTGTTAAGATCCAAATCGATTAAAACTCCACCCATATCAAAGACAATATTTTTAATCAAATTTAATCACCATTTTCAATTATATCATTTTTTTAAAAAATTTCAATAAAATTATAATATATATTTTAAATATGGACTTTAATTTTCTGTAAATATATGGTACAATTTTAACAAATATTTTTGTTGGGTGATTTATATGAAAGTAAACATTTTTAAAACAGCAGAAGAAATCGGTGTTGCAGTTGCCGAAATCTTCACAAACGAAGTAAAAAACAACCCTGATTGTGTTCTTGGTCTTGCAACAGGTGCAACCCCAATCCCTACATATCAGAACATTATTTCCACATATGAGAAGGGCGGCATCTCATTCAAGGGCGTTAAGACATATAACCTTGACGAATATTGCAACCTTCCTAAGAGCGACAAAAACAGCTATTACACATTTATGCACGAGCAACTCTTCAACAGCCTTGATATTCTTGAAGAAAATGTTCATTTCCTCGATGGTAATGCTGCAGATTGCGATGAAGAATGCAAACGCTATGATGACGAGATCAACAATGCAGGCGGAATTGATATTCAGCTTCTTGGTATCGGCAACAATGCTCACATTGGCTTCAATGAGCCTGCAGATGAATTCACCACCGGTTCATTCAAGGTGCAGCTCACAGAAAGCACAATCAACGCAAATAAGATTTATTTCGACGAAAACCCAATGCCCACACATGCTCTTACAATGGGTATTCAGCAGATTATGTCTGCAAAGAAGGTTATTCTTATTGCAACAGGTCCCAAAAAGGCTGAAGCTGTTAAAAATATGATTGAAGGTCCTGTAACAGCACAGGTTCCCGCTTCCATCCTTCAGAAGCACGACGATGTACTTATCTTCCTCGATGAAGCTGCAGCATCACTTCTTAAATAAAATCCTGTAAAAGAAAGGGTCTTGCACTCTGAACTGCCCCAAATTGTGCGGACAGTACAAAAACGACCATAATGGTAGATAAAATTAAAATTTAAGCAACAAACTGATTTCGTTTTTCAAGCGGAGTCAGTTTTGTTTTAAGTTGAATTCTTTCATTGTTGTAAAAGTC
>JAFODQ010000104.1 GCA_017380615.1 Clostridia bacterium
CAACACCGGTAAAAATCGAATAACCGCCATGCTCCATAGCGACATTATGTATAAGCTCCTGAATAAGCACAGTTTTGCCGACACCTGCACCACCGAACAGACCGATTTTGCCACCCTTCGGATAAGGCTCAAGTAAATCAATAACTTTTATACCTGTTTCGAGTATTTCAACAGCAGGACTTTGTTCGTCAAAGCTTGGCGCATTTCTGTGGATATTCCATTTCTCGCTTCTATCATCAATCGGACTGCCGCCATCAATGGGATCACCCAGAACATTGAACATTCTTCCGAGTGTTGCCTGACCAACCGGAACACAAATGTTATTTCCTGTAGCAGTAACATTCATTCCGCGATATAGTCCTTCACTTTCCGAAAGCATAATACAGCGAACTCTGCCGCCACCTATATGCTGAGCAACCTCCATAATGTGAGTCTTACCGTTTATGGTTACAGTTAAGGCTTCTTTGATTTTAGGCAGCTTTCCTTTTTCAAAGGCAACATCTACAACCGAGCCTGATACCTGCATTATTTCTCCATTCATTCGCTTTTTTCACCTCCTCTAAAACCTCTCATTTTAGCTTTCTTCCTCATACTTTTTGCACCTGATGAAACTTCGGTGATTTCCTGTGTTATAGCACCCTGACGAATATGGTTATACTGAACCGAAAGCTCATCAAGTAATTCCTGTGCATTTCTGTTTGCCGAATCCATTGCGTTCATTCGTGCATTCTGTTCACTGCAGAAGCTGTCAATGAGTGCACTGTATATAAAGCCTGTTACATAGCTTGGAACTATGTTATCTAAAACCTTTTCAATGGATGGCTGAAATTCAAAAGGTGTTTTTATTTCCTTTTCTTGAATATCGGGAGTTATAAACTGTGCACGATGAAACGGCAATAATCTCGTAGAGCAAGCCTGTGAATTGATTGCCCCCTGCATATCGGTGTAAATAACAAAAATCTTAGAAAGCTTTTGTCTGTTAAATAAATCAAGTAAAATTGCCGAAATCTCTCTTGCTCTGTGTATTGTAGGATTCTGTGCCGTATAGAGAAAGCTTTGCTCTATGGGAATATTATGTGATGTGAAATAATGTCTACCAAATTCTCCTACAACAAAAAGCTTTGGATTTTCGTGCTCCTGCATAAGCCTCAGAGCCTCTTTTATAACATTCTGATTGTATGCTCCGGCGAGACCCTTATCCGCCGTAATAACAAGATATCCATAAGATCCGTGAAGCTCATGCTCTCCGGTTACAGGATAGAAATATTTATTTTCAATCTCTTCAGAGGTTCTGAAAATTCGTTTTATCTCTCCCTGAAGACAATTAAAAAACGGCCTGGTTTTATCGAGCTCGCTTTTTGCTTTACGAAGCTTTGTCGAAGCAATCAGATACATAGCATTGGTGATTTTCTGCGTATCCCTTACACTTTTAATTCGGTTTTTAATTTCCTTTGTGGTTGCCATTATATCACCGTCCCTGCAAAAAATCTTTTGCTATGCGGATGATTTCTTCTCTGCACTTGTCTTCGAGCATTCCACTTCCATTGATGTTTTCGGCAATTTCAGAATGCTTTTCTGCAAAATGTTTGAGCAGATTCGCAGCAGTTGCCGTAACCTCACCCGGTGCAATATTCTGCAAAAGATGATTTAAGACAACAACTAGAATAATAACCTGCTCATGATGCTTATACGGTTTATACTGTCCCTGTTTCAAAACCTGCATAAGTCCCTGACCGTAAGTAAGCTGTGCTTTTGTCGCGTCATCAAGGTCACTTGCAAACTGTGTAAATACTTCCATTTCACGGTACTGTGCCAAATCAAGACGGATTGCACCTGCTGCTTTTTTCATTGCCTTTGTCTGCGCATCACCGCCTACACGAGAAACAGAAAGACCCACATTTACAGCGGGACGCTGACCTGCAAAGAATAAGTCACTCTCCAAGAAAATCTGACCATCAGTAATTGAAATAATGTTTGTCGGAATATATGCCGATACGTCGCCTGATTGTGTTTCAACAATAGGAAGTGCCGTC
>JAFODQ010000105.1 GCA_017380615.1 Clostridia bacterium
CATTTCTACAACAACGAAAGAATTCAACTAAAAACAAAACTGACTCCGCTTGAAAAACGAAATCAGTTTGTTGCTTAAAATTTAATTTTATCTACCATTATGGTCCTTTTTTGTGCTGTCCGTACAATTTGGGGCAGTTCACGTTCAGCCAAGAGCCTTTATATTTTTATTGATGCAGAGCCTGATCTATATAGTCGAGAACAGGGAAAAGCAAATTGAATATATACGGAAAAACTATCGCAAAAAGAATTGTTAACAAAAAGGTTATTGAGAATTTCTCAAGGTAAGCACCGGCACACACCACACCAAAGAAGGGAGATAAAATAACCCTTAAGGCCTTGCTGCTGCCACCATAAAGAAAATCCTTGAGAGAAAGCATATTTTCAAAAGACGGTGCACAGTTTGCAAGGCAGGAAACACCAAGCCACACAAGCCCGTAAGCCATTGGAGAATTTGTCTGCATTATGTAAAAGAGTCTGTATGCACCTGTAAGAAGAAATGCACAGCCAATAAAGAAATTCATTGTAAATGGAAGCCAGCAAACAACAAATGCCTGCTTAAGGCTTCCGGGAAGCTCGTGCTCAAGGTGACCACATAGCTCATCCTGCTTGAAAACCCGGGTATCTTCAATTGGAATTTTGCAGATTCTGCAAGCAAGCTGCTCCCAGAAAACACGAAGCACTGCACCAAAGAAGGTGATATAGCGTGTTATGATATATAAAACTGTCATTCAACCTCACCTGTCCCTTCGGTAAATAATTGCTGTGCTGTGATTTTCCCTGAAAGATAATCATTCATTCTGTCTGAAAGCTCAATCTTCTCTTCAGAGAGAATTGTTTTGATTTCATCGACTCTTGCTGTGTTACCCATTTCATTTTCAACAACGAGAGCAGTCAGGTAAAGCACTGCATATTCCTGAACCTCAAAGGCTTCGTTAATAACCTTCTGCGCTGCCTCGTTTTCACCCTTACAGCACAGTGCCATTGCCTTCATTCGCATAAGCTCAGCGTTATCCGGGGCGTAGGAAAGGCCTTTATCTGCCCACCTTATAGCCTTTTCATAATTACCATAAAGTCTTTCGCAGGTGGTGTAAAGAGAATAGCCGTCTGCATCCTCTATATTTGCTGCTATAAGCTTATCAGCAAGAGTCTTTGCCTTTTTCACATCTCCCGTCTGGGCTTCCACGACACCTCTTTCATAAGCATAAAGCCAGAGATATTCAGGCTTCTCCTGCTCAACAAGGTCCATATAATAGAACGCATCATCGTAATTCTGAGAGATGTATGCAAACATATACTGACAGAAATAAACCATCGCTTTATTGGCAGGAACCATGCTTGTGGTTTTACCATCAAGAGAAACAACAGAAATTTCCTTTTCTGCTATTCCCGCTACCTTACCCATTATCTCTTCATACATTTCTGTGTTTTCAGCTTTATATTCAGCATATTCCTCAGCGCTGATTATTGTGTAAAACTCCTGCATTGTGCCATAAAGCACAAGGCTTTCGTCTCTCATTTCAATTGCAGAGCCATACAACGGCAGCTTCTTCTCAACCGGGGTAAGGGCTTTTTCTATTCTCTGTGCCACACTCTGCATTGAAACAGAGCCTTCGTCCATAAACATAAACATTATCTCGGCACTTCTGAAGTTTGCCTTCTTTGAAACAACACCAGCATCATCAAACTCATCAATTGCAGAATTGTAATAGCCGAGTGCTGTGTCAAGCTTATTTGCCCTTTCAGCTTTTTCTGCCTTATAAATCATATCATACCCATAGAAATCTGTGCAGAAATTGATAACAGACATAACCGATAATGCTATGATTACAACAACCACAAGCACATTAAGCACACTGAAGGGGTATGACTTCATATTCTCGCGGCACTGTGCACAATACTGATAAGAGGCGCCTCTCTTTTTATCCTTGCGATGCTCACCACAGCATTCGCAAAGGTCTTCATCGGGAATAATGCCCTCTTCATCAGCGTAGGCCTCAACAAAATCCTCATCAGAAAGCGCCTCTGCCTTCTTGAGCTCCTCTGAAAAAAGCTGAGCTAACTTTTCAAGCTCATTATTGAGAGATTCCTGTGTATATCCATCACTTGTGTTTTTTTCGTAAACGATTTCTTCTTTTGAGGAAGCACTTATGCTCTTCTCATCTTTCAAGAAAAAACCCCCTTTGATAATTATCTTTTTTATTGTAGCACTTATTTCGTGAAATTTCAATAAAATAGAAAATTATAAAGGGAGTTAACAAATTATTTACTTCGTTTTCTGACCTTAATTTCACTTGATTCAAGGTCAAATATCGAACAAAGAACAGCACAACCAAGAACTGTTATTATAAGCTCAGGAACCATATACCCTGCATTATAGGTAAGCGAATATTCCCACACAGCCTGTGCTCCATCTGAATAATCGCCCCAGATTGTTACGCCACTTATAAAATGGCAGATAAATCTTATAGCAGATACCAATGCTCCACCCAAAGCAATTGACAAAACGGGATTCTTGATTTTCTTTTTGAAAATGCCACCTAAGCCGAAGCAACCGAATGCTACTATGTAATCTGCAAAGGCTAATATAAGGTATGCTGCAATACCCTTAACAAAAGAAAAGTTCCCGAGACCGAAGAGCATTTGCACAATGCCTGTTGCAATGCCCGAGAATATACCCCACTTTGTTCCGTAACGGTATGCAATGACAACCATGGGCACCTGACTGAAAAGTGTTACACTACCACCAAACGGAAATTTAATGAGTGCATATTCTGCAAGAACTGTTGATAATGCAAGCATTATTGCTGTTTCTGCAATCCGTCTGATTTTCTGATTTTTTGTTAAATTTTCCATAGATAAATATCCTCCGAATTAAAATCTCCCTACGGCGTTCACGCTGCCATAGGGAGATACTCTCAGAAGATATTTTTCCTACGGCGGCATTACCCGCATCAGGTTATTAGGGTCAGAAAAGGATTGTTTTCTATCTCAGCCGGCGTCCGCCAGCTCCCCTGTTTTATTTTCGGCAAAAGATGTAGCTACTATCCTTGCAAAAACTATTATACACTTTTGTTTTATTTTGTCAATATTAAAGTTCTTTTACCTTTAAAGGAACATTTTCACCGCAAATTCGCTGTGCAACACGGAGAAATGCACGGTTGCCCTTTGAGTCATATGGTATTTCTGCTCCGTTAACAGAGCAATATATCTCTCGGGATTCGGGAATAATTCCCAGAAGCCTTGCACTGACAGTGTCAATAAAATCATCCACATTGATATGCTTGTGGATTTTCTTATCAAATCTGTTAACCACAAGCCTTACATCTGCAACGCCACCGTCTCTTATGGACTTTGACGCATAGGATGCTGCTCTTACGCTTATTGCATCGGGCGTGGTTATAACAATGCAGGAATCCGCGCTACCCACAGCAAGCCTGAAGCCACTTTCAAGCCCTGCAGGAGCATCAAGAAGAATATAATCAAAATCCTTTTTCATTGTGCAAAGCATTTCTGAAAAAGCTTCTGTGGTATATTCTTCGTCAAAATCTATTGGTGCCGGGAGAAGAAAAACATTGTTTTCTGCTTCAAGCACAGCCTTACGGTAATCACAGTTCCCCTTAATCACATCACCCCAGTTATACACGGTTTTCTCCGATACACCGAGAAGAATATCAAGGCTTCTCACACCAATATCCATATCTGCAAGCAAAACTCTTTTGCCCATTGAAGCGAGAATTCTGCCGATTCCACAGCAAAAAGTGGATTTTCCCACACCACCCTTTGCAGATGCCACTGTTATTATTTTCATAAAATCATCCTATAAGTGTGTTTGGTGTCTGCAACACATCCACACTTTCCTTCTGGCTGAAATAATAGTTATAAATCTCTGCTGCAACAACTGATGTTCCGCTACCTGAACTTGCATTTTCTGCCACAACTGCAACGGCAATTTCAGGATTTTCATAGGGCGCAAAGGATATAAAGAAACCATTGTTGCAGGTCATTGTAACACCTGAGGCTGTTGTTCTTTTAACCTGAGATGTGCCGGTTTTGCCTGCAGCTGCCACAACACAATCATCAAAATGATATTTGCAGGAGCTGTTAACAATAACCTGCCGCATACCCTGCTTAACAATATCGAGATTTTTCTCACTACAATTAAGTGTATTGATAACCTTTGGCTCTGTTTCATAAATAATTTCTGTCATGTCTGAAGAGAGCACGGACTTTATCATATATGGCTTATATCTTGTTCCACCATTCGCAATTGTAGAAACATAATTTGCAAGCTGCACAGGGGTGAAAAGGTTATCCGACTGACCGATTGCAGCCTGAACGGTATCACCAGGATTCCAAACCTGACCTGCAGCCTCTTTGTTTGCAATGCTTGCCAGCATACCCTCTGCCTCAGGAAGCTCAACACCCGTCTTCTGCCCGAGACCAAGAAGGTTACAATACTTATTCATCTTATCAATGCCAAGCTCTTTACCCATTTCAAAGAAGAAAATATTACATGATTTTTCAAGAGCCGTTGTAACATTCAGATACCCGTGAGAACCAAGGCATTTAAAAACCTGATCTTCCAGCACATAGCTGCTACCACAGTAGCACGAGCTATTTATATTGATGTTATTCTCTTCAAGAGCAGCCAAGGCTATCGCCGGCTTCAATGTTGAGCCGGGAGCATAGGCGCTCTGCAAAGCTCTGTTCCACAAGGGGCTTGATAAGTCCTTTGAAAGAGTATCGTAATCCTCAAAATATTTTGTTATATCATAGGTAGGAAGCGAAACACTGGCAAGAATTGCACCTGTGTTACAATCCATTACAACCACAGCACCTGCTGTACCGAAATACGCAGATTTTCTGTTATCCACAAGCATATCCTGAAGAGCATCTGCAGCAACCTTCTGCAAATCTGCTCTGATGGTGGTAACAACAGTTGCACCCTGCTGAGGCTTCACAAGATAATCCTCATAAACAGTTCCATCAGAGGCTATGGTAGTGGTTTTAATGCCGTTGGTGCCACGAAGATAGCTTTCCATTGCACCCTCAATACCACTTTTGCCATATTTATCATTCAGGGAATATGCATTATTCTTCAGTGCTGTTATATCTGTTGCTGTGAGAGAATCATCCTTGAGCTTGTCCTCAAGCTTTTTCTGCTCACTTTCATATTCCTCTGCACTGATTGAGCCCACAACACCAAGAAGGTGAGAATAGCTTATTGTATCATTATACTCTCTGTAGCTGACGCTTTCGACTTCAACACCCGGATAAGTCTCGCTCATTTCCATTATGATTGAAACAATTTCAACGGGCACATCCTCTGCAAAGGTATATGGGCTTGGTGTCGAAAAGCCAAGATACTTCATACCAAAGCACACAGATGCGATTTTTCTTGCATCTGCACGGGAATATTCCTCAAGCTTATAGCGTTCAATAAGAGCGTCCAGGCACTGCTCAGGAGAAGCCTTTTCCCCCTCTTCTAATTCAAGCATGGATTCAGAAACCATAAACTTGAATTCTGCTGTTTTATCCTTATCAACGATAAGCTTGCCCTTATCATAAACAATGGGAAGTCTGTCAACCCACTCAAGCTTATTCTCTTCAAAAAGCTTTATAAGAGAGTAAATCAGCTCGTTTCTTGCCTCCTGGTCCTTTGCTGAGGGAAATTCAGAATATTTGAAAACAACAGAATTACCCTGCCTGTTCATGACAAGGGGGTTTCCGTTGCTGTCAAGAATCTCTCCACGGGACGCCTTCACTGTGCTTGCAGACACAGAAAGACTTTTCGCCTCTGCCCTGTGCTTATCACCATCTATGAGCTGGTTTTTTCCCACGGCAAGCACAAGAAAGAGAAACAGTGCACCGATTATGACAGTACCGATTATTCTTCTTTTCTTTCTCAATTCAATAGACATAGCTTTTCCTACTCTGTTTTATATAAAGAATAAATATGTTTCATTAAGCTGTAACACAAGGGCACAAAAGCCACTGTGTAAATAAGTGATGGCAGATAGAAAACAAAAATCTGCCTGAAGGGATTTCCACCGTCTGCAACAACAATGTTCACAATAACATACAGCAGCTCATAGATTGCACAAGCACTCGCATTAAGCACAAAGGCTGTAACAATATTGTTCTGCATAAGGTGGCTTATGAGTATACTGCATGTAGCGCAGAGAAGCATTATAACAAGGGTGTTAAAGCCCTCAACACCTGCAGACACATCCCACAAAGCTCCTGCAAGTGCACCAAAAAGTGCAGCAGGAATTTCCCTTTCGTGCATGGAAACACAAATGCACACAGGAAGAAGCAGAAATGCTCTTGCACCGAAGATTTCCGGTAATGCTATTTTTGAAGACTGGAGCATAAATGCACCACAAATAACAGCAGCATATATGGCATATCTTATATATTTCGGTTTATTATCACCATAACGCATAGCATCTGCCTCCTTCCCTGGAAATTCAAATAAATTACTCCTTTATTTCGCCCTCACCCTGACCTGCAAAGGAGGTTATTACAAAAACATCAGTAACCTCGTTTGGCAGACAGAAGGGCTTTATCTCTGCATAGTACGCAGAAGAAACCTCATCGCTTTTAACAGCCTCAACCTCACCGATGATGAGACCGTTAGGGAAAACACCACCCGCACCCGATGTGCAGACGATGCCACCCTTCACAATGGATGTGGTGCTGTTAAGACCATATAGCTTACAAAGATTGCTGTTGTAAAGCTTAGGATCACCACTTACATATCCATATTCCTTTGTGCCTGATTCAAACGCACCAACATTCACTCTCGGGTCAAGGATTGAATAGACAACACAGGTTGTGAAATTAACCTTCTTCACAACACCTATAACATATTCGCCGTATATTACCGGGTCGCCCACACTGACACCATCGTTAGAGCCGGTGTTAAGCACAAATGACCCATATGCATCTGCAGCATCCTTGGATATTACAGAGCCATAGCTGAATTGGAAATCCTCGTTTTTCTGCTTGATGCCATAAAACTTTTCGTATGCCTCAACCTTCTTCTTGAGCTCATCATAGTCAGCAAGCTGTTTTCGTTTTTCTTCAAGCTGCTGCTCAAGCTCAACTATCTCTGCCTGATAAAGTGTGGAGGATCTGAAGGATGCAGAAACATCCGAAAGACTTTCAGATATTGTTGAGGCAAGACTATTTAAGGGAGAGAAAATTGTTCCAACGGCAGATGTGAGTGGTGTGGAGGCATTGCGGCTTATTGCAGCAAATATTACACCGAGAAGAATAACTGCCACTATTACAACAAGGGTTTTAAAGCTTCCGCTTCGGAAAAATCTTTTCATAAAACACCTCTGAATTATTTACCACTGAAGCCTAAAAGGTCTTTTTCAAGACAGATGCCTGTTCCGTTCACAACACAATCAAGTGGATTTTCTGCAACCTTAACAGGCATTCCTGTTTCGATTGAAATAAGCTTATCAAGACCTCGGAGCAAAGCGCCACCACCGGTAAGTGTGATACCCCTTTCAATGATATCTGCAGCAAGCTCCGGTGGAGTTCTGTCCAGTGTATAACGGATTGAATCAAGAATTTCATCAACAGGGTCTGCAAGAGCCTGACGCACCTGCTCACTTGTGATTTCAACTGATTTCGGAAGACCATCTATAAGATTTCTGCCCTTAATTTCCATTGCAGCCTCACCCTCATAAGGATAAGCCGAGCCCAATTTAAGCTTGATATCCTCTGCAGAACGCTCACCGATAAGAAGGTTAAATGTTCTTTTTACATAGGAAATTATTGCTTCATCAAAGCTGTCACCTGCAACACGGCAGGATTTTGAGGTAACAATATCACCAAGAGATATAACAGCAACCTCACTTGTACCGCCACCGATATCAACAATCATGCTTCCTGTTGCTTCAAGCACGGGAAGACCTGCACCGATTGCAGCTGCCATTGGCTCCTCAATAAGGCTGACATATCTTGCACCTGCACTCTTCGCAGCATCATAAACAGCTCGTCTTTCAACCTCTGTTACGCCTGATGGTATGCAAATCATAACTCTTGCTCTGTTAAAAGGTGAGCTGCTGATTGCTCTTTTGATAAACTCCTTGAGCATATCTGATGTCATATCAAAATCGGCAATAACGCCATCCTTGATGGGTCTTACTGCTGTGATTGAGCCCGGTGTTCTGCCTATCATTCTTTTGGCGTCTGCACCAACTGCAACAACGCTTTTCGGGTTTGTTCTTTCATCCACTGCAACAACAGATGGCTCTCTTATTACAATGCCCTTACCCTTAACAAAAACCAATGTGTTGGCTGTGCCTAAATCCACGCCTATATCCTGTGAAAAAAGCATATATTAACATTCCTTTCGGATTATTTTTTTCTTGAGATGATGTATGTGATAAAGAATATCACAGCTGAAACCGTCACAATTGTGGCACCTGCAGAGGTGTCGGCATAGAAGGAAATCAGCAAGCCCGTAACAGCGCTGAAAAGGGATATGAACACAGAGCCCCAAAGATACTGCCGGGAATTTTTTGTAATGTTTCTTGATGATGCAGCAGGAAGAATCAACAAGGAATTAATAAGAAGAATGCCAATCCACTTGATTGAAAGCATTACAACCACTGCAACCACAACAACGAATATATTTTCATACAACGCTGTTTTTATGCCCTTACTTGCTGCCAGCTCCTTGTTAACGGAAATGACAAGAAGCTTGTTATAAATAAAGCACCATATAATGCACACAGCAACAAGCGTTATCAAAAGGCTGAGTATTTCAGCTGAGGACACACTAAGTATATCGCCCACAAGATATGAGCTGTATTTTGTGAAGCCCCCGCCACGAGAAAGCACAAGAAGCCCCACAGCTATGCTCGCCGAGGAAAACACACTTATGACTGTGTCAGCGGATGCGTTTCCTTTGTTTTTCACCCGCGTGATAAGAAGAGCAATAAACACACCAAAGGCTATGAGCGAAACAAGCTCATTTTCAATCCCCAGAAGCACACCAAGAGCAATACCTGTAAAGGCACTGTGTCCGAGAGCATCTGAGAAAAATGCCATCCGGTTATTAACTGCCATTGTGCCTAAAATACCCATAAGTGGTGCAATAAGCACAACTGCAATCAACGCATTCACCATAAATTTGTAGTCTGCCCACGCAAAGGGAAGATGTGAGAAAATATTATAAAGAATACTCATGTCACACCATCCTTTCAGGCACACTGAAGAACACCTTTTTGAATTCCTCGGATTCAAAAACCTCTTCGGGTGCTCCATTTTTCAGCACGGTTTTATTTATGAGCACCACATTGTCTGCATATTCTCTCACAATGCCTAAATCGTGAGAAACCATAGCAATTGCAATGTGATAGTTCTTTTTTAGATTAAAAATTGCTTCGTAGAAAATTTCACTACCCTGTGCATCCACACCGGAAACAGGCTCGTCCAGAATAAGAAGCTCTGGCAATGGATAAAGAGCATTTGCAAGCATCACCCTCTGAAGCTCACCACCTGAAAGCTCCCCTAATTTTCTTTTCTTTAATTCAAGACAGCCGACAGCTGCAAGCGCTTCATCAATATCCTTGATAAGCTGCTTCTTCCTTCTGAGAAACACGGGAGATTTTGTTCTGCCCACAGCAAGGAAATCCTCAACGCTTACGGGAGCAGATTTATCAAAATGAAGGTGCTGAGGCACATAGCCGATTGTTACACTGTTAATCTTTTCACCGTGGTGGGACTCAAAGCTCACTTCTCCCTCGTGACGGATTTCGCCGAGGATTGCCTTAACAAGAGTGGTCTTACCTGCACCGTTAACACCGATCACA
>JAFODQ010000106.1 GCA_017380615.1 Clostridia bacterium
GACTTTTACAACAATGAAAGAATTCAACTTAAAACAAAACTGACTCCGCTTGAAAAACGAAATCAGTTTGTTGCTTAAATTTTAATTTTATCTACCATTATGGTCGTTTTTGTACTGTCCGCACAATTTGGGGCAGTTCAGGTGGGAATCTCCGTTTTTTTATTTGGGTTTTAAAGAATTTATGCTTTCTTCTTTTCTCTCTTTTTGAAAACAATTTTATCAAGCCTTGCCATTGCTTCATCATAGAACATGCACATAACAACTGTGCCGAAGAAGCTGAGGATTATGAAAACATATGAATTTCTCGCAAGACCGAATTCTCTCACAATGAGCATAGGGATTCTCTGAAGAATAAAGAAGCTGAAGATGTGCTCACCGAACCAATCAAGAATTGAGCTCTTGATATTGATTTTCATCATTGCTATTGCAATCATAACAAGAGCAAAAGTGATAAATAATTCGTAGCTTACGAAATCCTCAATAATATCAAGACGATGGTTATCTAAATCCACAAGGCCGAGACGGTTTCTTGAGAAGAACGCAAACAAACCGACGCTTGCAGTAAAGCCTGTGAACCATATTAAATCATTCTTCATTAAGATTTTGTCAAAATATGGCTTCACAAGTGAGAAAATCATGCCTAACGGGAAGCAGATAACAGTGTTGTAGTTCTGTGTGGGAAGCCCAATCTGCCTTTCGAAAACAATAAATCCCACAGACAAAATGCACACAAGGGCTGTTGCGAGAATTTTGTTCTTTTTGAAAATAAGGAAAGAAAGAATAACAAATATATAAAGAGCAAAGGTAACAAAAAGATACCAGTTGCTGTTGCCCACGCTTGTGTAACCAATCAATGAAAGAATGTATGTTTTAAGGTCATACTCCTTGTGGATTATGAAAATGTTCATAATCGCATAAAGAATGATTACAATAACATAGTGATACCATAATCTGAACAGACGCTGCTTTGGCATAGCCCTGACATAGTCTGTGCCCTTTTTCTTTATGGACTCCATAATGCCGAAGCCTGAGAAGAAGAGATATGTTACCACAACGAGCTGATGAAGGAAAACCTTCAGGGAAACATACGGGCCATCAAGCACACCGGTAAGATTATCGTTTCCGATATAGTTGGTGGCATGGCTGATAAAAATAAGCACGGAGAAAATAGCATTTATTGTGGAGGTGTTTTTCGGGGACATATAGTCGCTGAAAAACTCGCCCTTCTTTGCTGAAGTCATCCCCGAGCAGATTATTGCAAGAAGAATTAAAACGAATATTATCATATTATCATTTTACCTCTCAATAATATCTCATGAGAGCAACAACCTTGCCGAGAATAACAACCTCATCGGTAATAATCGGTTCAAACTCATCATTTTCAGGCTGAAGGCGGAAGTGACCATTTTCCTTATAAAAGCGTTTTACCGTTGCTTCGTCCTCAAGAAGAGCAACAACAATTTCACCATTTGCAGCATATGGGGTTTTCTCTGCAATAACAATGTCTCCATTGAGAATACCTGCCCACAGCATGCTTTCACCACGCACGCGCAAAGCAAACAAAGGCTTGTCTCTTGAAACCCTGCCTGTGTAGGGAATGTAGCCCTCAATCTGCTCCACAGCAAGAATAGGCATACCTGCCGTTACTGTGCCCACAAGAGGAACATGTGTAACATTTTCTGCCTGACCCAAAATTCTGATTGATCTTTTAAGAAGAGGGTCTCTCTCAATATAACCGGCTTTCTCAAGCGCATCCAGATTTGCCTGAACGGATGAGGTGGATTTAAGACCAACTGCAGCACCGATTTCACGCACTGAAGGTGGCACACCATCCTGTGAGCGCTCCACAAGAAATTCATATATTCTTTTTTGGGTATCGTTAATAGGTTCCATAAAATCACCTTTCGAACAAATATTCGGTCTCCGATAGCAATAATAACACATCTTTTCAAAAAAAGCAAACATTTGTTTACAATTTATTGAAAATTTTTATATTGCAAAAGTGTATATATATATGTATAATTATTCTGTTAAAAATTTTTCACGGAAAAGAGGTGTTCTGATTTGGCTGAAAACAAAGCACGGCAGGTCCCCGATTGGTTTAGGCTTGATAACGCAGGTATCCTCTTCCCCGGTCAGAACACATCAAAATGGTCAAACATTTTTCGTTTTTCTCTTGAGCTGAAGGAGGAAATCGATCCCGAGCTTCTCCGGCAGGCACTTGTTAATGTTATGCCGAGATTTCCCGGCTTTGATGTGCGAATGCGAAAGGGCTTCTTCTGGTATTACCTTGAGAAGAATCCTCTTCCTGCACCCGTGGTAAGAGCAGATATACAAAACCCCTGCTACCGAGTAAAATTCAATGAAGGAGATCGCTTCCTCTTCCGTGTATATTATCACGCAAACAGAATTGCAGTTGACCTTTTCCACGCAATTTCTGATGGCTATGGAAGTGCAAACTTCACCTGCACCCTTGTGGCAGAATATCTCAGACTCAAGGGTCATACCATCCCCACAGGTGGATTCGTGAAGGATATTGCCGAAGCCCCACCCAAATCAGAGCTTAAGGATGCTTTTCACAAGTTCGCCCGACACAAATCAGGCCACGCCATTACAGACAAGCATGTTTACCACCCCAAGGGTACCATGGTGCCAAAGCACCATGTAAATATAACAAGTGGTATAATGAGCTTCCCCGATGTAAAGCGTCTTGCAAAGGAGAAGGGTGTTACTCTCACAGAATTCTTTGCAGCGCTTCTCATGGACATTCATTGTCAGAAGCAGCTTCGCGAAAGCAGAGTACAAAAAGAGGTTTCCGTGCAGGTGCCAATCAACCTGCGAAACATATATCCCACAGACACCATGAGAAACTTCTCTGTATGCCTCCTGGTGAAGGTTGACCCAAAGCTTGGTGAATATTCCTTTGATGAGCTCCTTCAGCAGGTTGCTCTTCAGCTGAGGCTTGAAAGAGATGAAAAAAAGCTTAACGCCATGATATCGCAGCATGTTAAGCTTGAAAAAAATATTTTTCTTAAATATCTCCCTCTTCCTGTCAAAAATCTTGGCCTCGGTGTTGCAACACTTGTTGCTGCAGAGAAAACAGCCACAGCTTATCTTTCCAACCTTGGCCCTCTTTCTCTCCCTGAGGAAATGATGGAGCATATTGAAAAGGTTATCTTCACTCCGGGTCCCGGCATTCACCATGCAGCCCGTTGCGGAATGGCAACCTTCGGTGACAAGCTTGTTTTCACCTTTGCAAACATTCTTGAGGAATCAGATATTGAAAGAGAGTTCTTCACCCGTCTTGTTAAAATGGGTGTTCACGTTAAAATTGAAAGTAACAGAGGTTAATTATGTCATATTGCGTTAATTGTGGTGTTGAGCTTGATGCAAGTGCAACAAAATGTGTGCTTTGCGACACACCTGTTTACAATCCTCACGAGAAAAAGGAGGAAAAAATTGTTGCCCCCTTCTCCGATATTTCCGTTGTGCCTCAGAACATGAAAAAGAAATTTGCGGCACTTATAATAACATACATTATCCTTATTCCTAACATTGTATGTGCACTTATCAATATTTTTCTTTCTCCCGAAAAGCTCTGGTTTATATTCATGGGCTCATCAAGTCTTCTTTTCTGGGTTGTTTTTATCTTCCCCTTCCTTTCAAAGAAGCTCCACCCGTACAGAATGTGGGCTTTTGACACGGTGGCTGTTGCTTTATACACCTTCGTTTTCCACAGCCAGAATTTCGGTGGCGACAAATGGTATTTCGGTATTGCTCTGCCGATAATTCTCATAACCTCAGCATGTGTGCTGGCATTTATTCATTGGGACAGAAAAAGAAAGCACCATTGGACCTCAAAGGTGCTCCATATCTTTGTTGACCTTGTTATTACGCTTTCTGTTGCATCACTTTGCTTCTTTGTCAACAACCGGATTATCGGTGCAGAGGTTTGTGTTATCATTGATGCCTGCTGCCTTGCACTTCTCTTCTTCTGGCTCTATGCAAACAAGAGCAAAAAGGTAAGAGCCTGGCTTTCACGAAAGGTCTTTGTTTGATTAAAGCTTTTAAGAAAATTTAAACACGGTGCAATTTTCATTGCACCGTGTCTTTTTTGTTATCAGATTTGCTTAAGCTTTCCAAGATTCTTGATAAGATTCGGGATACCCTTAAAGATAATTCCGAGACCCTTGCACATTTTGTCCTCATTGAGAATTACAAGAAGACCCTCTGCCATTGCAGGACTGAAAAGACCAAAGCTCATGGAGATGAAATTCTTGATTGGAGTCTGAAGAGCGATTGCTCCTGCCATTGACTCTGTACCGAGAAGCTTCTGAAGGAGCCTTACAAGTCTGCCGCCCCACTTGCCATCTGCAGAATCCTCAAGAGTGTTGAGGATTGTGAGAGGCTGAGACTTATCTCTCTGTGATGGTGGAAGCGCTTTTCCGTAAACAGCCTCAAACTCATCGTCGGGCACTGCTGTGATATATGCACCGTAGTAGGATGGTGCTGTCTGTGTGTAATCAGGCACCCTGGCATCAACTGTTGATTCAACATTCACACTTGCTTCAAGTCTTATATCTCGGCTTGATGCACCGACGAGAAGCTTGAATTCTCCTGATTCAACATGCCAATCTCCAAGCTCCACATTATAGTAAGCAAATGCTCGTTTATCAAGCTCAATGGAGATTTCCTTCTCTTCGCCTGCTTTGAGGAACACCTTCTTAAAGCCACGAAGCTCCTTAACCGGACGGTAGATTGTGCTCTTTACATCATTAACATAAAGCTGTGCAACCTCTGCACCATCCACTGCACCTGTGTTTTTAACCTTAAAGGAAACTGTAAGCTTATCTGTATCCTTGATTGAGTCTGCACTGAGCTTGATATCGCTGTACTCAAATGTTGTGTAGGAAAGACCAAAGCCAAATGGGAATGCAACCTCCTTTTCAGCTGTGTCATAATATTTATAGCCTACATAAATGCCTTCTCTGTATTCAACAGAAACAGGTGTTCCCGGGAAATAGTTGTGGCTTGAGTTGTCCTCAAGTGCAAGAGGATATGTTTCACTGAGCTTACCGCTTGGGTTAACATCACCAAACATAACATCACAAACAGCACTGCCACCTGCCTGACCTGTAAGGAACATATTGAGAATTGCAGGAACCTTGTTCATCCAAGGCATTTTTACCGAAGCACCACCTGAAAGAACAACAACTGTGTTGGGGTTGACTGAAAGAACCTCTTCCACAAGCTGATTGTGTATTGGTGGGATATCAATGTGCTTTCTGTCATTGCCCTCTGTTTCATATTCATCTGTAAGACCAACAAACACAACAGCAACCTCTGCAGCCTTTGCTGCAGCCTTTGCCTCTTCAATAAGTTCATTTGCCTTCTTTTTCCCCTTGAGAGTGTAGCCGGGAGCAAAGGTAAAGTTAACTCCCATTCCCTTGATTGTTTCAAGAGCTGAATCAAGCTTAATCGGGTTAATGAGTGATGAGCCTGCACCCTGATAACGAGGTGTGCGTGCCATTTCACCAATAAGAGCAATCTTTGCATCCTTCTTAAGAGGAAGAAGATTGTTTTCATTTTTCATAAGAACCATGCACTGTGATGCTATTTCACGGGCAAGGTTATGATGAGCATCGCTGTCGTATGTATATTCGCCACGAACAGCCTCTGCTCTCTTTATCATATCAACGAGCTTATCAACAGCTTCATCAAGAACAGCCTCATCAAGAGCTCCGTTCTTAACAGCCTCAACAATAAGTCTTGCACCTTCACCTGAAGAGGTGGGCATTTCAAGCTCCTGACCTGCAACAAGTCCGGGAACTCTCTCGTTTTCTGCGCCCCAGTCTGTTACAACAAGACCCTTGAAGCCCCAATCACCACGGAGAACATCTGTAAGAAGCCATTTGTTTTCTGCAGCGTATGTACCATTAAGTCTGTTATATGAGTTCATAACTGTCCAGGGCTGTGCCTTCTTGACAGCAATCTCAAAAGGAACAAGATATGTTTCACGAAGTGTTCTTTCATCAACAACAGCATTAACTGTCATTCTACGAGTCTCCTGGTTGTTTGCAGCAAAGTGCTTGAGAGATGTGCCGACGCCCTTGCTCTGAACACCATTGATAAATGCTGCTGCCATTTCACCTGCAAGAAGACCATCCTCTGAGAAATACTCAAAGTTTCTTCCACAAAGAGGTGAACGCTTGATGTTTGTACCCGGTCCGAGAAGCACGGAAACCTTCTCCTTAAGGCTCTCTTCGCCGAGAGCAACACCCATTCTGTACATAAGCTCAGGATCCCATGAGCAAGCTGTTGCAGATGCTGTCGGGAAGCACACTGCAGGCACACCCTTAAGAAGATTCTTTTCACCCTTTGGTGTGTCCTCGGGGTTACCTTTTTTACGGATACCATGAGGTCCGTCATTAAGATTTACTGCAGAAATGCCCAATCTTTCAATAGGCTGGGTTTCCCAGTAGCTAAGTCCATCGCAGAGACTTGCTTTTTCTTCAAGAGTCATCTGCTTGATAAGGTCAGCATGTTTCATATCTTACCTCCGTAAAATAATATCATATTATACTGAATATTATGATATCACAGATAAATCTTCTTTTCAAGTTATTTGATGAATGTAACCCTTATTTTTGGTGATTTTATCGGAAAAACCACAGTTCTTTTTGTAACAGGTATTCCCTTGTTTTTATTGATTTTGAATATCCCCTATGATAAAATTGAGCTAATATAATTATCAGGAGGTATCCTATGCTTTACAAGAAAAATAAGCTTACATCCTTACAGGATGATTTGTTTAAAAATCCATCTGCCGAATACCGTGGCACCCCCTTTTGGGCATGGAATGATTATCTGACCAAGGAAGAGCTTTGCAGACAAATCGATGTTTTCAAGGAAATGGGGCTCGGCGGCTTTCACATGCACGTGAGAACAGGTCTTAAAAACACATATCTTGACGAGGCTTACATGGAGCTTGTGAAGAATTGTGTTGACAAGGCAAAAAGCGAGGATATGCTTGCGTGGCTTTATGATGAAGACAGATGGCCATCGGGCGCAGGTGGTGGATATGTTACAAGGGATGAGGCATTTCGTGCAAGAAGTCTTCTGTTCACATCGGATCTGGATGGTCCTCTCCACCAGATAAGGGATGCCTCCCGTGCAGAAGCATCACGCTCAGGCAACGGAAAGCTCCTTGCTGTTTACGATGTTATACTTGACGAAAACGGATACCTCGAATCATATAAACGAATTGAAAAGGACACGCCTGCAGAAGGCACAAAGTGGTATGCATTCCTTGAGGTGTGTGCTCCAAGCGGTTGGTATAACGATCAGGCTTATGCCGACACACTCAACAAAAAGGCTATTGAAAGATTCATTGAGGTAACCCACGAAAGCTACAAAGCAAAGGTTGGCAATGAATTTGATAATACCGTGCCTGCTATTTTTACAGATGAGCCACAATTCACAAGAAAACAGGTATTCAAAAACTCCTTTGATACCGAGGACGTGGCAATGCCTTGGACAGACAGTGTGCCGGAGCTTTATAAAGAGGCTTATGGTGCAGATATCTATGACACTCTTCCTGAAATTTTCTGGGATCTGAAGGACAGTGCACCTTCTATTCACCGTTACCGTTACCACGATTTTATCGCTGAATTGTTTGCACAATCCTTTGCAGATACTGTTGGAGGATGGTGCAAAAGCAACAACATTGCGCTCACAGGCCACATGATGGAGGAGCCAACACTCCACAGCCAGACAGCTGCTCTGGGTGAAGCAATGCGTTCATACAGAAGCTTCCAGCTTCCCGGCATTGACCTTCTTTGCAACAGCCACGAATTCACCACAGCAAAGCAGGCACAGTCTGCCACACATCAGTATGGCTACGAGGGTGTGCTTTCCGAGCTTTATGGTGTTACGGGCTGGGATTGTAATTTCAAAACATATAAGCACCAGGGAGACTGGCAGGCAGCTTTGGGTATCACAGTGAGAGTGCCTCATCTTTCCTGGTATGCCATGGCAGGCGAAGCAAAGAGAGACTACCCTGCCTCCATTTCATATCAGTCTCCATGGTACAAGGAATATCCCGTTATAGAAGACCATTTTGCAAGAGTTAACACTGCGCTCACAAGAGGTAAGCCTATTATTAAGGTTGGCGTTATCCACCCTGTGGAAAGCTTCTGGCTTCACTGGGGACCAAACGATAAATCAGCTATTTTCCGTGATGGTCTTGATGAAAAATTCCTTTCACTTACAGAGTGGCTTCTCACCGGAAGCATTGATTTCAACTTCATTTGTGAATCTCTCCTTCCCTCGCAGTGTGAAAACGCTTCAGCTCCTCTTAAGGTGGGCGAAATGGCATATGACACAATTATTGTCCCCGGCTGTGAAACACTGAGAAGCTCAACACTCCAAAGGCTTGAAGCATTCCGTAAGGCAGGAGGCAGACTCATTTTCCTTGGCGAAGCTCCAAAGCTTTGCGATGCTGTGGAATCAGACCGTGGCGAAGCGCTTTACAGCATCTCTGAAAAATGCGATTTTACACGCTCTGCCATCATCACAGCTCTTGCAGATGAAAGAATCGTTGACCTTCGCAAGGGCAATGGTGTGCTCACGGACAATCTCATTTATCAGTACAGACAGGATGTGGATTGTCGTTGGCTCTTCGTAGCACATAGCAGTGAGCCTCATAACAGCCATATTGACCGGGGTCAGGATGTGCGAATCACAGTCAAGGGTGAATTTGGTGTGCTCATATACGACACACAGTCGGGTAATATTTACCCTGCAGATTTCTCATTCAGAAACGGAAGCACAATCATTTCACAGCACATCTATGGCTATGATTCATTCCTTTACAAATTGGTTGACAAGGATGCTGTTATGCCACAAAAGGCAGAGCTTGAATTCAATTGCAACCCGATTTCAATTTCAGAGCTTGCAGATTATGAATTAACAGAAGACAATGTGCTTCTTCTTGACATTGCAGAGCATAAGCTTGAGGGAGAAAGTGAATTTTCACCCAAGGAGGAAATTCTCCGTCTGGATAATATATGCAGAAGAAAGCTCAACATTGAGGAAAGAGGCGGCTCCGAGGTGCAGCCTTGGGTGTATGGTGAAAAAGCACCATTCACAAGGGTTACCTTGCGATACACCTTCAACAGTGAAATCGAATATGAAGGTGCCGTGCTTGCTCTCGAGGATGCTCAGAAGGCTGAAATCACCTTAAACGGTCAGGCTGTTGAGAACAAAATTCTGGGAAATTATGTGGATATCACAATTTTTAAGGTTGCTCTTCCCGAAATCAAAAAGGGTCAGAACGAGCTTATTGTTACTTACCCATTCGGTGAAAGTGCAAACCTTGAGGCACTGTTCATTCTCGGTAAATTCGGCGTGAGAGCACAGGGTGCTCAAGCCACAATCACAGCCCTTCCCGAAAAAATCGGATATGGTGATATCACAACACAGGGCTTCCCCTTCTATGGTGGAAACATTGTATATAAAATTCCCGTTGAGGTTAAAAACAACAAGCTCACTGTTGTTTCCTCCGACTTCATGGGCACACTTATAACAGCGAAGCTCGATGGCAAGGAAATCGGCAAAATCGCTTATCCTCCTTATGTTGCACAGGCGCAGAATGTGGAAAACGGAAAGCATGTGCTTGAATTGACACTCTTCGGTCACCGCTACAACACCTTCGGTCCTGTTCACCTTGTAAATGAAAAGGAAAGCTGGCACGGTCCGGGAGCATGGAGAAGCGATGACTTCAACTGGAGCTATGAATACACCCTCAGAAAAATCGGTCTTATGAAAGCACCGGTGGTGGAATAACCACAAAAATTCATTTACAAAACACAAATGAATCAAGGGAGTCTCTCACGAGACTCCCCTTTTATTTTCCAAACAAGCAAATATAATGAAAAAATAAGGGAAGAAGCAAAAGCCTCTTCCCTTTAAATTTAATCTTCGGTCAAGGTAATAATAGTGTAAGATTGGGATGCAGAACGCAGTTTTAAATTGCGTCGCTGTATTATGGATACAGCAAGCAATGCAAAAACAAGTTATGCGCCCAAGATTACGCTATTATTTTGCCATATCGCCGATTTCCATCATAAACCCACCAATCTGGGCACCAAATTCAGGAGCACCTTCCATGATGAGCTTTCCTTGCTGAACGGATTCAATCATATCGTCTATGGACATGAGAATACCGAGTGCACTGTCAAGGTTATTGAAGCGCATTGTGAAGAACGGGAGAGCACGCTTGTACTCACCACGGCCTGCCTTACTCTTACCTGCCTTAATACGGATGTAAGCAGAAACAGAATCCTCACCGTCAACCTTCCAGGCATAAACACGGTCAGGGCTCTTTGAGGTCCAGTCGTGAATTGCAGCGTGACCCATTTTATTGAGAGTGCTGATGCCTGATGAAAGAAGATAGAAATAGCACTTAACTGTAAGGCGCTTATCCTCTTCCTTTTCAGGTGGAGTGTTTGCAGTCAAAAGGCTTGACATTTTGAGAAGAGCCATCATAAATGCCATGAACTCTTTCATATTGGATAAGCCTATGAATTTAGGGAGAGTTGCAGGACCGATTTTACCCTTGAAGAAAGCATTCATTGTGTCAACTGTTTTGAACTGAAGCTCAACAAATTTCTGGTCCTTTACTCTGTATGCAACCTTGTTTGCGTGAACGAGCCATTCGTCTCCGTTAACAACAAAGTGAGTTGCATATTTTCCTTCGGGTGCGTCAGGGTCAAGACAGCTTACCTGATATACACAGTGAATGTTCTCAAACTTTGATTTGAGAGATGGTACATCAGCTACAATTGTCTTCAAAAGAGGTAATGCGCCACAAAGGAATATTTTATTGGTATAAAGTGCTTCTTGTGTAGTAGCCATTTATAAGCATTCCTTTCGTAAATTAGTGGAATGGTCTGATGATATCAGAATTCATCGTCCCAGTCATTATCCTCTTCGAAGTCTGCCTTCATAACCTCACGAACAGCCTCAATGATACCGTTTGAGTCAATACCAAGAGTTGACATAATGTCTTCGTGAAGACCGATTGGTGCAAATGTATCCTGAACACCGAGCTTCTTGAATGCGCAGCCCTTACCGGATTCAACAACAACCTCAGCAACTGCTGAGCCGAGACCACCGATAACAGTGTGGTCTTCAACTGTGATGATTCTTCTTGTGTCCATAACAGCCTTAAGAACTGCTTCCTTATCAAGAGGCTTGATTGTGTGCATATCAAGAACACGAATCTTAAGACCATCTGCCTTCTCAAGGAATTCTGCAGCCTGGAAAGCCTGGAATACGCATGAGCCGCAAGCAATGATTGTAAGGTCTGAGCCTTCATGTACTTCAACAGCCTTACCAAGCTCAAAGCCATAGTTTGCGTCCTTGTAAAGAACACGGTCGAAGCCACGGTTGATTCTGATATAGAATGGACCGGGTGTGTTATATGCAGCCATAACAGCGTTATATGTTTCATAACCGTCTGCAGGGCAGATAACTGTAAGGTTAGGAATTGAACGGGTCAATGCAAGGTCACAGATAGCATGGTGTGTTGAGCCTGCCTGACCAAAGGATGTGCCTGAATGTGTGGCAATAACCTTTGCGTTAACATTCTGATAGCAAAGGTCTGTGTGAAGCTGGTCTGCTGAACGGAATGATGCAAACTGTGAGAAGGTTGAAAGGAAAGGAACAAGACCTGCCTTTGCCATACCTGCTGCAACACCGAACATATTCTGCTCTGCGATACCAACATTAAAGAATCTGTCGGGGAATTTCTTCTGGAAATCACCGATTTTGGTTGATTTTGCAAGGTCAGCTGTAAGAGCAACAACCTCAGGATGAGCTTCTGCAAGCTCAACGAGAGCCTGACCGTAAATTTCAGCTGTTGAGAGTGATGTTGACTGCTCAGCTGTATATGATAATCCGCCTGCCATAATTAGTTGCCCTCCTTCTCTGCACGTGCAATTCTCTTCTGATAAGTAGCCTCAAGAGCCTTCTTACCATTTGCATATTTTTCATCGTCAAATGCACCGTAGTGCCATCTGAAGTCACCTTCAATAAAGTCGATACCACAGCCCTTAACTGTATCGCAAAGGATAAGAACAGGCTTATCTGTATCGTTTGCATAAGCAAAGTCAATAGCCTCGCAAAGCTCCTTGATGTTGTTACCATCAACCTTCTTAACAATGAAACCGAAAGCCTCCCACTTATCTGCAAGTGGCTCAAGAGCCATAACATCCTCAGTGTTACCGTCGATCATATTGTGGTTACGGTCAACAAAGGTGATGAGATTTGTGAGCTTATAGTGAGCAGCGCTCATTGCTGCCTCCCAGTTTGAGCCTTCGTCAAGCTCACCGTCACCGAGAACAACAAAGGTCTTAAAATCCTTCTTCAGAAGGCGTGCTGCAAGAGCTGTGCCAACACCGATTGAAAGACCGTGACCGAGAGAGCCGGTTGATGCATCTACACCAACAACCTTGTTTGAGTCAAGGTGCATACCCATTTTTGAGCCTGAAAGGTTAAATGTCTTAAGCATTTCCTTGTCGTTAAAGCCAAGGTCGCAAAGAACAGGTGCATAAGCAATACCTGCATGACCTTTACTGAGAATGAAGCGGTCTCTGTCCTCCCAATTGGGGTCTTCAACCTTAATGTGCATATATTTGTGATAGCACACTGTCATGATATCCATAACACTCATGCCGCCACCGATGTGACCGCTGCCTGCCCAATATGTGGTGTCAAGGCAAAGGTTACGGAGTTCGTTTGCTTTCTTTTCAAGAGCAAGCCACTCCTGTTTTGAAAGAGCCATTACAATTCCTCCTAAAATGTTTTATAGAGCCGATATACATCGGTAAAATTAGCCTAATTCGGGATGAAGCTTCTTAACAGCCTTGAATGCATCCTCTGCAATTTCAATTGATCTGTTAATATCCTCCTGAGTGAGGGAAGCATTGATAAAGTGGTTGTGGTGAGATGTGATGAACATACCTCTGTTTACGCACTCTGCAACCCAATCCTGGTGGAGAAGAAGTGAATCATCGTTTGCAATTCTGAGATAGAATAACGCAGGTGCACCTGTTACCCTCAGGTCGAAGCCATGCTCCTTACCTGCAGCAACAAAGCCATCTGTGAGCTGTCTGCCCATTTCATCGAAGAGCTTTGGTGCATTGATTGCCTTGAGCTTGTTGATACATGCAATACATGCTGCAAATGGCACTGCACTCATCCAGTATGAGCCTGTGTAGGAAAGGCTGGATGCAGCATTTCTGAGGAACTCCTTACCACAGAATGCAGACATATTATAGCCGTTTGCAAGAGCCTTACAGAAGCAGATGATGTCTGCCTCAAAGCCGAAGAAGTGGTCTGAGCCTGCAAGGTCAAGACGGAAGCCACAGCGAACATCGTCAACGATAAGCACAATACCGTGCTTTGTGCAAAGCTCTCTTACTTCCTTCCAGAAGCCATCAACAGGGAAAGCATTGTCAATGAAGTTACCGTGGTTATATGGCTGTGCAATTATTGCAGCAATTTCATTTTCGTTTTCTGCAATAATCTGCTTAAGACCCTCAATATCATCCCAACGGGCATAGATATTGTTTGCAACATCCTCGGGAGTTACACCAGGATAGTCAATCTTCTGAACCATCGGGGAAACACCGTGGTAGAAGTTGTTGAAGAAAACAAGCTTCTTTCTGCGAGTGTGTGCACGGGCTGTAAGAATAGCACCCTGAGTTGCATCGTTACCATTCTTTGCAAAGAATGCCCAGTCTGCAGTTGCAACTGTGTCAACAAGAAGCTCTGCACACTCAATCATAATCTTATCGGGAGATGTTACGCAGTTGCCCTTCTTGATCTGCTCGATTGCAGCAGCATCAACATCCTCATCGCAATAGCCGAGAACGTTAGGACCGTAAGCGCACATATAGTCGATATACTGATTTCCGTCAACATCCCAGAAATATGAGCCCTTCGCCTTCTCTGAGAAGCGAGGCCATCTGTTAACAGGGATAAACTGACCCTCAGCAGGGCCCAAATGACCGTACACGCCTGCAGGAATAACCTTGGCAGCACGCTCAAAATATTCGTCTGATTTTGTTGTTTTGTATAATGGATATTTCTTGCTCATTGTGCTACCTCCTTATCCTATATATAATGCAACTCGGTCAAGAATACGGTTGATATTATCAAGCATGCTTACAAGACCGTGCATTTCAATTTTGCCTGTACCGATACAAGCAAGTGCGTTGAGCTTACCGTCAAAAAGACCTCTTGCTGTTTCGATTGAATCAAATACCATTGCAGCACGATATGTCTCAGGAGCCTTCTTGAGAGTAATGAGGCGATGGTCTTTACAAACAAGCTCAACTGCAGGACCATTTTTGATACCGATAAACACGCTGCCATCTTCAATAGCCTTTGCACTGAATTTACCAATCTGGTCATTATTACCAATCTGTGCAATTGCAACACCGATTGTGTAAAGCATGAGAAGAGTGCTTCTCTCAAAGAATACGGGATCCTTAAGATCATCCTCTGATGCTCTCATATATTTTGTGAGAAGATCTGTGAGAGGAGTGAAGGTTTTAAGAAGGAAACCGATGTGCTGGAAGCCCTTTGAAGGGATTGGTGTAACGGTGCCATCAATGAGACCGTTGAACTTTTCGCAGCTGGAGAAAGGAAGCTTGACATCACAGTGTGAGCAGCCCTGCTCCATACGACATTTACCGTTTTTGAAATAAAGAGTAGCACTCGGGCCATCCTTAACATCAAAGCCGATAGAAATCTGTTTTTTGCCTTCAAGAAGCTCGGATGCTTCAGGCACAAGTTCACAAAGATTTTCCAATGTGCCCAATATACCGAACATATTTATGTAGGCAAGAGTTTTTGAATCCATAAGATTTTGCAAAACAAATTCCTCCTTTTATGAAATCATTTTACTATCCATATTATTTTAACAGACCGATGGTATATTGTCAACAAAGCATGAACGAATTTCTTTCGTTTATTTAGTTAAATTATCCACAAAAATCTTCTCTTTGTTCAATTTCAGTTTTTCGAGGAAATCTTGCATAAATTCCACACCCCCTTTTTGTTAATGTTTCACACGATTTGTTACAACCTTTGATTTTGCCTTGACAATCTTATTTAATAATGTATAATAAAAGTGAATTAAAATTCACTCTAAGGAGGATATACATATGGACACAAGATTTGCTATCAGTGAGTATCATGACGCTGCTGCCATAAACAGACAGCTTGATGAGCTCATCAAAAAGCCAATTTACACAATCAAGCCGGATGTTCTTAAGCAGTACGAAGAAGAGTACTACGACAAGAAATGTGCCAAGAGCAAAGAAATGATTGCAGAAGCCAAGCAGGTTATCCCTGGTGGCGTTCAGCATAACCTTGCCTTCAACTATCCATTCCCTCTTGTTTTCACAAAGGCAGAGGGCATGAAGCTCTATGATGTTGACGGCAACGAATATTTTGACTTCCTTCAGGCAGGTGGCCCGACAGTTCTCGGCTCAAATCCAAAGGTTGTAAGAGATCAGGTTATTGATCTTCTCAACACATGTGGTCCTTCAACAGGTCTTTTCCACGAGTTCGAGTATAAGCTCGCAAAGAAGATTTCAGACAGTGTTGAAACTGTTGATATGTTCCGTATGCAGGGTTCAGGTACAGAGGCTTGTATGACTGCTGTTCGTGTTGCTCGTCTTGCAACAGGCAAGAAGAACATCATCAAAATGGGTGGTGCTTACCACGGCTGGTCTGATCAGTTAGGTTACGGTATCCGTGTTCCCGGCTCAAAATTCACACAGGCAAGTGGTGTTCCGCTTTACCTCTTCAAGCACACACAGGAATTCTTCCCCGGTGACCTTGATGACCTTGAGAGAAAGCTCCGTGCAAACCTTTTCCGCGGCGGCACAGCTGCTGTTTTCATTGAGCCAATCGGTCCTGAAAGTGGTACAACTCCTGTTCCATATGATTTCAACAAGGGCGTTGAAAGACTTTGCCGTAAGTATGGCGCACTCCTCGTATTTGATGAGGTTGTTACAGGCTTCCGTATCGGTATGGCAGGTGCTCAGGGCTACTACGGTGTTTCTCCTGACCTTACAATCTTCGGTAAGGTTATTGCCGGTGGTTATCCGGGCGCAGGCGGCGTAGGCGGTAAGAAGGAATATATGAAGTACCTCGGTGCAGGTCTTGATGATTCAGGCATGAAAATCAAGAAGGCTTTCACAGGCGGTACAATGACAGCTAACCCACTTTCATGCTGTGCAGGTTACTTCACACTTGAAGAAATTGACAGAACAAACGCTTGTCAGGTAGCTGGTCAGATGGGCGACAGACTCACAAAGGGTCTTCAGGAGCTCATAGTTAAGCACAACCTTCCATTCGTTGCTTGGAACGAAGGCTCTGTTTGCCACCTTGAAACAGTTGGTACAATGCACTACTCAATTGACTGGTGCAAGCCTTGGTCAATCCCCGGCGTTATCTCAGCAACAAGCGAGAGAAAGAAAGAGATGCAGTACATGGGCGCTGCTTACATGGCAGAAGGTCTTGTTACTCTTGCAGGTAGCCGTCTCTACACTAATGCTCAGTACACTCCTGAGCTTATTGATGAAGCTCTTACAAGATTTGACAGAGTATTTGCAAATGTTGCTGTTAAAGAAGGCTAATAGATAACCGAAAAGCCTTTCTCAAGCGAGAAAGGCTTTTATTTTGCATAGAGGAAAGGAACTCTTATGGATATTTTAGAAGCAAAAAATATAGTTATCAAAGCAGGCCACGAGCTTTTGAAGGCAGGTCTTATCGTAAGAACATGGGGTAATATCAGCTGCCGTATAAACGACAAGCAGTTTGTTATCACTCCAAGTGGTATGGCTTATGATTCTCTCACTCCCGATGATATTGTTCTTGTGAACATTGCAGACCTCTCTTACGATGGTGATGTTAAGCCATCATCTGAAAAGGGAATTCACGCTTCCTGTTACGAGCTTCGTCCTGACATCAATTTTGTTATCCACACACACCAGAAGAATGCTTCCGTTGTAAGCACTCTCGGTCTTGATATCAACAACATCACAGGTGCTGCTGCAGAGATTATCGGCACAGATGTTCCTTGTGCATCCTATGGTCTCCCGGGTCAGCCAAAGCTTCGTGAAGGTGTTATCGGTGCCATCACCCGTTCAAGCTCAAAGGCTGCTATCATGAAGCACCACGGCGCTGTTTGCCTTGGCGTTGATTATGACGATGCATTCAAGGTTGCACAGACTCTTGAGGATGTTTGCGAAGAATTCATTATCAATCGTTGCTGTGAGGTTTCAGGCAGAGCTGTTGAAGCATTCAGCGGCGTTGTTGATTACATTACAGATGTTATTACATCAGGCGAAAAGTATATGCCGGCAAAGGAATTTGCTCCTTGCGACAGCTCAAGAAAGGGCGACTTCTTCTTTGTTGGAGAAAAAGATAAATCAGCCGCTATCATCGACACCAAGAGTGGTGCGTGGGTAGGTGGCGGAGAGATTCCTGACAGTGCCGATTTGCACTGGGAAATCTACAAAAAGAGACCTGATGTCAACTTTATCCGTCACACCAAGGAAGAAAATGTTGTTGCTGTTTCAAGAAAAGGCAAAATAATCAAGCCTCTTCTCGACGACTTCGCTCAGCTTTGCGGTCCTGTTGTGAAAACTGCAATCTTCAACCCCAACAGCACACTCAAATCAAGCAAAAAGGTTGCAAAGGCGCTGGGCAAGAGAAATGCTGTGTTCCTTAAGGATAACGGTGCTGTTTGCGTGGCAGACAACCAATACAATGCCGAAGCAGTTGAGCTTGTTATGGAAAAGCACGCAAAAACTGCTGTTGGTGCAGAGCTTTATGCTGAGGTTAAGCCGATTGGTCCGATTGATGCTCACCTTATGAATTTCATTTATAAGATTAAGTATTCAAAAAAGGCCGGTAAATAAAAATCAAAGGACACTTTCCACGGAAAGTGTCCTTGCTTTTTTCAACCAACAAATTTAATATATCATATATAAAAAAGATTGTCAATAATTTAACACATAGTTTTTTGTGGGGTGATTGAATTTCTCCCTTTTGAATAATTGAGAGCTTTTAAGTTTGTGGAAGATTGGGAATAGAAATCCCTGAAATTACATGCTACTATATAGGTGAAGAAAGGGTGAGACCAATGTACAGCTAAAAGCTAAAACCAAAATAAAAGCGAAAGCGTGGTTACAATGTACAGGTAAAAACCAAATCTTAAAAAACAATAAATACAAAGGAATGGTGGAACCAATGTTCTGAGAAAGACCTGAGGTTTAGGGGTAAAATAAACCAAAGCTGAAAATCTTTAACTGAAGAAAAAGGTAAGAAGTTAAGCTTTACTAAAAAGAAAAGATGAAACAGTCAGTTACCGGGTTTCGTAGAAAAGAAAGTGCTTCAGCTTAATCAATGAAAGAGAGGTATATAAAAAGATGTTAGATATTAAGACAGAACAGTAACCCTTAACCGGAAGATAAACGGTTAAGGGTTACTCGCTTTTTATAGCCTTTTAAATTCTCATTTCCTCAATTTCCTTTAATACGCCATTATAAATGACAGTCTTTGCTTCAAAGGGCTTAAAGCTCAGAGAGATTTTCTCGCCATTGAGTGCAAATTCACTCTGAACAGCTTTCTCTGAATTGTTCAGAAATCTTAAAATATATTCCTCTTCTCCGATTGCCTTCTTGAATGTTGTGAGGGCAATATTTTTATTTGCCAGCTTCATTGTAAATTGCTTCGGCTTCTTCTTTGTCTCAATGGGGAAAACATTGAGTGCGTAAGGAGGCGTTGTGAATTCCTGTGAAAGTCTTTCAAGACACTCTTCGTCTGTAACACACAGACGGAAGCTGAAGCTTCTTTCCTCACAATCAATCTTCTGTGTATAGCGATCAAGTGGCAGAAGCTGTCTGTCTCTTATGGGATGTGTGCAATATGTTGCAGTTCGCAGAAGAGACATTTCCATTGAACCGTCAAGGAATTTTGAGCCATAGGTGCCTTTATTGAACAGTGCAAGGCACTTATCCTCGCCCTTCACATAAACAAATCTCTGTGCAACACACTCTCTTCCATTCATATAAAGTGGCTGTGTGCCGAAGGCTGTCTGTCCTCTGTACTGACCTTCCAGCTTCACAGGTATTGCAAGGCGATACATTTTGTTAACTTCCCCTGCAAACATATCCACCTTCACATCGAGAACACCTGTCTCTTTGTGAATGACATATTCAATTCTTGCTCTTGAATTATCAAGCCTGAAGAAGGCTTCAACAGAAAGCCTCAGAGCTCCATCCTCAATAATCTGAACACTTTCCATATCAGCAAACACACCGTCGGGCTTTTCCATAAGGGAAAAGCTCTTTTTGTTTGTGCCGAGTGTTTCAAGCTGAAAGCTGCCCATTGCCCAGGGGTCTGCATTGTCATCATACTGGCAAAGGCAGAAGGCATCCCCCTGAACATATTCAACACCATCTATTTTGTACGATGTGAGAAGTCCTGTTTTTCTGCTGATTTCAATATATGCTCTTTCGCTCTTGAAAACAATGTTTTCGTCAGCCTTCTTTTTCTCTTGGGCTTTTTTCTCCACAAACTCAACATAAACAGAGAAGCGTGAAATTGCCATTGGAGCTAATTTCGCTTTGAAAACAACTCTCTTGCGCCAATCTAGTGTAAAGTTGCTTATTTCCTTTACAAACTGAGAGGGAATCTCATTTCCTTCGCTGTCAACAACTCTGAAGGATGAAACAATATCCTCCTCCCAATTCTGGTCTGCAAGCATAAACTCACACTCAACCTCTGTTTCCCATTCATAAGGGTTAGGATTGAACACAAGGAAAGGAAACTCTCCTTCCTTTGCCTTTGGCTGTGCTGATGTAAGAGCAAAATATGCTTTTGCGCGAAGCTTATTGAGGATATTTTTACCATGAGACAAAATCATCAGTCCGTTTTCCTCACCGATTTTTATGCTTGAACCGGGAAGAACATCGTGAAACTCTGCAGTGAGTAAATCCTCTGTTGCCCGACAAAGCTCCTTTTCCGGATATTCAATAAGCCCCTGCAAAGCTGCAACAGAGCAAAGCTTCTCGGTCATATACAGAGTGTCCTCAAAGTCTGCGTGACTCTGCTTAACCTTTGAAACACTTGTATAACAACCCGGCATGCTGATTGTGAATGAATTTTTATGTATATATGTTGGCTCAATTTCATCAAAAAACGCATCTGGAGTGGAGTGACAAAGCTCAACCTCACTTTCATCAATAAGCTTTTTGATATCACTCAAATCCTTACGGGATGGGCCTCCGCCATGATTTCCAACACCCCACATAATGCAATCCACATCGTGCTCTGACTCATTCATAACTCTGTTGATTTTCTCCACAGCCTTACCCAGAGCAGAGTGATAGCCACGAAGAGCTGCAAGCTTGATTTTGCTTCCGTCAAAGCCCTCCCAGATAAGCTGTGTATCTTCAACAGGGTCATCACCCTTTCGGACAATTATGCAATTCTCCTGACCACACTTCTTCATTATCTGAACAAGTCCCGCAGTGTGACCGAAGGCATCCACATTGTAAGCAGTTTTCACCTCCACACCGAAACGGTCACGGAAATAATTTCTGCCAAACTGAATCTGCCTTACAAAGCTTTCTCCACAGGGCATATTGCAATCAGGCTGCAGATACCAGCCTCCCACAATTTTCCATTTACCATTTCTGATGTGCTTCCTGATATCCTCAAACAAATCAGGTGCATATTCCTCAATATATTTATACAGCGTCACTTCATTGTGACAGAAGATATAGTCAAATTCCTTACACAAATCCGAAGCAGATTTGAAGGTTGAAAGTGCAGATGCAGCACCCTCCTCCCACTCCCATTGCCAGATTGGGTCAAGGTGGGCATTACAAACAAGGTGAAATTTCTTAGACATGTCCTTCTCCTTAGGGTGAAATGAGTTATCCGAACCTGCCTAAAAGCTAATCTTTTCAAGTCTTTTCGGTGTTTCGGTTTTGAAAGGCGTCAGCCTATCTTCGCCCTCAACGCCAAAAATCCAATGAAAATCTTTTGCTTTTAGGTCGAAGATTTTATACAGTGCGGATTTTTGGTCAGCCAAGGCAAAAACGCAGTTAATCCTTTCGGATTGGCGAGTA
>JAFODQ010000107.1 GCA_017380615.1 Clostridia bacterium
CTTCAATTGCTTCCCCGATGATTTCCTCTTCGGTCTCTTCGATTTCTTCAATTGCTTCCTCGATGATTTCCTCCTCGGTCTCTTCGATTTCTTCAATTGCTTCCTCGATGATTTCCTCTTCGGTCTCTTCGATTTCTTCAACTGCTGCCTCGATGATTTCCTCTTCGGTCTCTTCGATTTCTTCAATTGCTTCCTCGATGATTTCCTCTTCGGTCTCTTCGATTTCTTCATCATCAAATGAAATTGCCTCTTCAACAATTGTCGGTTCTGATGGTTTGCTGCGCTTTATCACAACCTCTGTGTCATCAGGAAGGTCAACCTCTGCAGCTGTGCGCATATTCTTAAAGCCATCCTTGAAGCCTATGCCAAGAGATGCTAAAACATAGCAAAGCACAAAGATAAGTGCTGCAAAATGAACAAAATTAAATGCATGACCCTCGACAGCAGGAATACCTACTGCTCCACAAACAAGGCGAGGGATTGTTACAAGACCTGCAAAAAGTGCTGCAGAGAAGCCGTAGCCATAGATTCCCCACATGCTATCCACAGTGTAAACACCTGAAGAGATTCTTGCAAAGGTGAGCAAGAAGAGCATAAGGAAAACGAACATGAAAATCTCAAAGAAAAGCTCTGACACCTTCATGAAGCTTACAGCTGTCATAAGTCTTGAAATAAGTGATGCAATTGCCCAGCAAAGTGGTGTAATTGCAAGAAGCTTATATTCCTTGTAGGATGCCTTGCCGTTAAGGTGACTCACAGCAAAAATAACAAGATAGAATATCGCAAACACTGCAAACACAAAACGCAGAGCAAGGAAAAGCCCACCGTTCTGTGAAATATTTGTTGACAGAAGATTACCGAAAATCTCAAAGTTTATGCCACCCTGCACCTGAGGCACAACAGCCTTTTCAATGCTTAATATATCCCAGCCCAAGCCGAGTGCCATAATAATTGATGCAACACCAAGCACAGGATTTTTTGCCACAGGGAATTTTGGTGAAGGCACCTCCTTGCTGAGAAAGCTCAGCACAAGAAAAAGACCTGCAAACACAAACAACGCCCCATAAAGCACGGGAATTGTTACATCGCTTCCATTATAGAAGCCATTGATTGGATCAACCAACGCAAGAAGCTGATAAACACGAGTGGGTAATGCTGCAAGAAGTGCAGCCACAAAAACAAAAATGAGATACTTCATTTTGATTGCGCCAATGCTACCCTTTAATTTTTTCATAAATTTCAACCCTTCCGAAACTTATCTTTCATCTAACGGCACATAAGCCGAGGAACTTTTAAAACCGGAAATACGTTCATCAATCGGAACATAGTCCTTTGGAACAGTCATATTCTTATATGCTGGTCTGATAACTCTGTTACCTGAAATAAGCTCTTCAATACGGTGAGCGGACCATCCTGCAATGCGGGCAATGGCAAACAGAGGTGTGTAAAGATCCTCCGGAATGCCAAGCATCTGATAAATGAGACCTGAGTAGAGGTCAACATTTGCACAAATCTTTTTGTTATTGTGCTTTTCTGTGGCAAAAATCTCAGGTGTGAGCTTTTCAATAAGCTCAAGTGCTCTGAAATCAGCACCAAAGCCCTTCTCTTCTGCAAGCTTTGCTGCTTCACGCTTAAGAATAACCTGACGTGGATCACTTAATGTGTAAACAGCATGACCCATACCATAAACAAGACCACTCTTATCCCCTGTTTCTCTGTTAATGAGTTTTTTGAGGAAATCAGCCACCTGACCTTCATCAGTGATATCCTTAACCTCTGCCTTGAGATAATTAATCATCTCGGCAACCTTAAGGTTAGCACCACCATGTCTCGGACCCTTGAGCGAACCGATACCTGCAGAAATCGCAGCATATGTATCTGTACCACTTGAGGAAAGCACTCTTGTTGCAAAAGCAGAGTTGTTACCACCACCGTGCTCTGCGTGAAGAATGAGGCAAATATCAAGAAGCTTTGCTTCCTCATCTGTGAACTTTCTGTTTGAGCGTGTTGTATAGAGAATGGTCTCTGCTGTGGACAGCTCCGGCTTAACAGGGTGAAGATACATACTCTTTTTGAGATAATGTCTTCTTTTCACCTGATATGCATATGTCATAATTGTGGGAAGCTGTGCTATAAGCTGAATACTCTGACGAAGCACATTTTCGATTGAAATATCGTCAGGATTTGCATCGTACGAATAAAGTGAAAGAACACTTCTTTCAAGCTTATTCATAATATTGGGAGAGGGAGCCTTCATTATCATATCTTCAATGAATTCCTCAGGAAGCTCTCTGCACTCACCCAAAATCTCATTGAATTTTTTAAGCTGCTCAGCTGTGGGAAGATGACCGAAAAGAAGAAGCCACGCTGTTTCCTCATAACCGAAACGATTTTCTTTAATACAACCATCCACAATATCATTGATATTGATACCACGATAAATGAGCCTTCCGTCAATAGGCTTACGCTCACCATCGTCAATATAATAGCCTTCCACTGAGCAGACCTTTGTGAGACCTGCCATAACACCGCTTCCGTCACGGTTACGAAGACCACGCTTAACCTCGAATCTATCAAAATACTCAGGACTTATGGAGCTGTATTCTTTAAGCTCTTCGCAAAGGGAAGAGAATTCACCGGTCGGAACCGGCTGAATGTATGAATGCATATTATCACTCCTTACTTTGTTTTTTGTAATACAATTAAATAATAATTCATATTATTTTATAACATATCAATGCCAATGTCAATAAAACTTTAGCAAAATGAAGGATAGTGATTATATGAAAAATTATCTGATTTTAATACTTTTATGTGCAATTTCCCTTATTTTGATACCTTTGGCAATCGGTGGCACATCCCACGGAGAAACAAACCCATCCGAAGCCACCACACAAACAGCCGAGACGGAAGACCCGATAAACAAAGATGCTCAGACCATTTCCGTGTTCCGTACAGCCTCAAGCACAGCCCAGGAAATTTCTTTTTTTGAATATGTGTGCGGAAGCGTTGCTGCAGAGATGCCACTCGCCTATAACGAGGAAGCAATAAAGGCACAGGCTGTTGCCTGCTACACAAACGCCTTAAGGCAAAAAACAGAGGGTGGTGTAGAAAAAGGAGACATCACCGATAACACGGCTGTTCACCAAGGCTACATTGATAAAGATCAGCGCAAAGAAAAATGGGGCAAGGATTTTGAGAAATATGAAAAAAAGCTTGAAGCAGCAGTGAAGGCTGTTGAGGGTGAAGCACTTCAGTATAAAAATGAGCTTTGTGTTGCGGCATTCTGTGCTATTTCAAACGGAAAAACAGAGGATGCAAAAAGCCTTTGGAGAAGCTCTGTGCCATACCTTGTGAGTGTTGAAAGCGAAGGTGATAAACTATCACCCTCCTATGCTTCAACAGTTTCTTTTTCCAAAGAAGAGTTCGTGAGAATCGCCGGAAACTTGGGGACAAAGCCTGATAATTCAAAGCTCTCCGAAGCTCTGAAAATCACAAAAAAATCAGCCACGGGCACTGTTCTGGAAATTGCACTTTACGGAAAAAAATTCACAGGAGAAGAGATAAGAAAAGCCTTTTCTCTCAGAAGCCCCACCTACACTGTCACAGCCACAGAAAATGCCATCACCTTCAATGTGCTTGGCTACGGACACGGTATAGGTATGAGCCAATACGGCGCAAATTATTATGCTGAAAAGGGCTTTGATTACAAAGAAATCCTGGAGCATTATTACCGTGGAGCAAAGGTAGTAAAGCTTGAAAATTGAAAACCAAAAAAGGATTGCAGAGCAAATGCCCTGCAATCCTTCTGTTTTATACTGTCCACTTACAATCAGTGAAGCGTGTTGCCCTGTGAGGGAATGCCCTGAAGAAATCGGAAGCATCGTTTTTCAGCTCAACACCGTCCACAAAGGCCGCCGAGTAAGCTGTGTGGCCTTCACCTGCAAGCAGTAAGCGGGCTGCTGCGGGCGCTGTCAGTGAGATATCATAATCCCCCTCATCACGTTTTGTAACAGTTGCCCTTGCGTGCTCATATTCAACATCAAAGATACCCTTATTCTGCTCAAGCTCATCAAGACTTAATATGCTGAATCTGCCATACTCTTCGGGATATTGATTGCTTTCAAGCAGCTTCCGGAGATTATAAATTCTTCCTGCAATTCCACCTGTGCACTCATATGCCGTACCGGTGATTCTGTCTGCAAAGCAAGAGAAGAGTGAGCCTTGATACTGCTTGTTCACAACAAGATTTTTCACTATACCATCGTAGTTTCTAAGGAAGCCGATAATTCCCTTAAGAGCCGTGGGATTGAGCACAAACAGCTCTTCGGCAACAAGTGCCTCAGGTCTGTTAACCTTGAACCTTACATAACCATCTGCCTCACCCGATGCATTACGGTGAATATATGTATAATCAGCATTTTCAAGAGGCTTGTCACAGAATTGTCTTTCATCGCACCTGATTGTCATAAGATTTTCATTGAGAGCACACTTGTTATACAGCTGACAAAACTCACCGAACTGTTCACCGGTGTAAAGCTCCACACTGTTGTTACGGGGAACAAAGTCAAGGTTTGCAAACGGAACCTTGATAGCGAAGGTCCGATTAAGATTTGCATATCCGAATTTTTCATAATATGAAATTGAAAATGGTGAAAGGAAGCCGAGAGTTATATCCTTTTCCACTGCACCTCTGCCCACCTCGTCGAAAAGTGCTCTCACCCCACCTGACCGGCGGCACTCAGGCTGGCTGCAGATTCCGTCAAGGACAATGGCATTGAGAAGACTCCCACAATAGTTGCACTCATAAGGGAACACCTCTGACCCTACCACCAGCTTTCCCTCATGGAAAGCACCGAGAACGGGCATCTCCACAGCGTTATCCTCATCCTCATTAAATTTCCAGATAAAAGATGCAGCAGATATTTTAAGATAATCAACTGCTTCTTCAGATTTAATCAATCTTACTTCCATAACACTTCTCCTGAATGGTTTGATGTTTTTATAACGATTATAGTTAGTCGAAACAGTTTAAAATTACACTGTTTCGATACCAAATTATGATTTGGTATCGAATTTTCTTCGAAAATTCGACTATATTCCTTTCAATGAGTGTAATGCAAAATTGTATTTATAAAAAACAATTTTGCTAAAAGCCGATAAAATCGGCTTTTGCGAAACGCGACTACGTTTCGACAAATTACAATCATTATAACGATTATAGTTAGTCGAAACAGTGTAAAATTACACTGTTTCGATACCAAATTATGATTTGGTATCGAATTTTCTTCGAAAATTCGACTATA
>JAFODQ010000108.1 GCA_017380615.1 Clostridia bacterium
CCCAAAGCGGCATATCTCGGTAAAGAGAGCAATCGGGCGTAGAGATTATTTGAATATCTTTCAGCTCGTCAATGTAATTCTGCGGTATGCTGACGAACTCTCTAAATTCGGGATCTTGCTCGTAAAATACAAGCATTTCTTTCGAAGGGTTGCTTATTTTATCCCTTTTTGAGAAAGGAACGGCAACCGAAGGTATAACGATTTCTTTGGGAGCTTCCAAGATAGGAATTTCAAGGAAACCCTCAAAAAAGGCGGTTTCAATCAACTTTGAGTTGAAACCATCATAAAATAAATTGTTCATTACAGTTAATAACCTTTCCCCGCTACTTGCGGAATTTTCAGTATTTTTCTTGCGATTTTTCGCTTTTTTTGCTTGATAAATTGACAAGCGGATCCGGATATGCTATAATGAACAAACGGCTAAGTCGGTTATCATAGCATATCCGACACGGAACTAAGCATTTCGTTCGTTGTTGCAGCAACTTGCGGAATGCTTTTTCTTTTTCTGTATCGCAACCATAGGCATCACCTCCAATATGTAATTCCGCCGTGCGATTAGTACCAAGAATCCCTTTTACACTGACGGTCGTATTCGTCCTCAAAATCATAGTAATTCTTGCGTGGGGGACAAATACTGTCGATAAAAGCGGCGAACTTAAAGAGGATAACATCGTCAAATTCTTTCTCTTGTCGAGATCGCCACTCAACCGTTGTTTTAGCGAGCGTTTCAATACGCTTTTTTGCCGCCGTTTCCGAAACTTCAAAGTGTTGCATCAGAAACTCCTTCGTAATGCGGATACCCCTATTGGTAAACTCACGTAATACCTGCTCCGGCATAAGCAGTTGTGCGGCAAAGTAGTTTGTTTCTACTTCGTACCGACCATAGATTTCTTTATCGGTAACGCTAAAATCGTGATTATTTAAGGGGTGTCCCAATTCGTGCAGAATGGAATATTTTACGTGAGCCATCAGTTTGCTGTCATCGTAAAATATAATCTGTCTGCCGCCATATTCAAAAATAGTTGCTGATTCACTACCAAAGGCAGTTATATCAATCCCATACTTTCGGGCTTTCTTGTATGTGCGGCACTTAATGGCAGATTGCTCTTTCACAAGGTCGATAGGAGAGAACGGGAACGCGGAAATAACACGGGATTTAACCAAAATCTCGTTGGCTTTTGAATATGCTGCTGAAAAATTAGGTTTTGTATTACTCGCCACTATTTCACTCCTCGTCGTCATCCTCAAAGATGTCATTAAACATCAATTTCAACATTCCTTCTGCTTTCTTTAATTGCTCCTCGTCCAATTTGCCGAGATTTCTTTGCAGATATTTAAGCTCTTTTTGTGCTTCGGGTATTTCGGCATTATCCGTGCTACCTAAAAGATAATCTGCGGTTGTGTCGAGTGCTTTTGCAATTCGGGCAAGAACCTCGCCACTTGGGGTACGTACTCCTTTTGCATAGTAAGATATTGCCGACTCTGTGATATTTGCCTTCTTTGCAAAATCCTTTTGTGAAAACCCTTTGGCTTTCATCAATGCGGTAAGCCTTTCACTAAATACTGACATATATCAAACCTCCTTTAATATTTGCCGATTATCATTATAAATCAAAATTATAATAATGTCAAGTACTTTTTATATTGTTTGTGTCAATATTGCAATCAAATACTATATGTAGTATTTTATAACTCGTTGTATCTTGTCATTCTTATAATTGGACGGCGTATTTCCAATACCATAATTCAAGTATTATATAAACAAGGGAGACAACTTCTTTACGAAGTGTCTCCCTTGAGGAGTCTTTTTTTCTTGTTGCATTTAAACTCCAAGAGATTCGGAGGAATAAAAAGCAGCACATTCTCCAAAAGAAGAATGTGCTGTAATTTTATATCAATTCAAACTCAAAGTGTGTATATTCCCCTGTTACAGGCTCGCCTTTCACAAAGTTCCGGGCAGTAAAGATTACCTTTTCATCGTAAACCTCACAATAGTAACCCACGCCACAATCTCTTATTCCGAAATTATTTTCCTTACGATAGCAAGGGATGCTCAGTGAAATCACATTATTTTCTTTATTAAGAATCTCAAGAGTCTTTTCAAAAATACCACCATGAAGATGACCGTTTATGAAGAAAACGTTTTTATACTTTTCCATTACTGCGCGAACATCATCATTCTGCTCACCCATATCCCCTGTTTTCCAAACCTCAGGAAGACCGTGTGTGAAAGCAAACGCCTGGTGACACATTACGAATGCAGGCTTTCCGTCCTTTGTGGCTTCTTTAAGCTCTCTGTCAAGGAAAGCTATCTGCTCAGATGTTATGTATGCTTTTTCAAGAACACGCTTTTCCGTGCCGATAACGATAAATTTATAGCCCTTCACATCATAGGAATAAAAGCTCTTGCCGTTCGTATTGATGCCAAGATACTCGTTAACCTTATCCATAATAATTTTTTGATTTCTCGGAAACAGAAAACGCACATCATGGTTACCCATAGTGATAAAAAGCTTGAAAACATCTTTATACTTATCAAAAACATCAAAAAATCTTTTATACTCTGAAATTTTCCCGTATTCGGAAAGGTCTCCCGCAATCAGAACAGCATCAAACTTGCTTTTTGAGGATGAAATATCCTCGAAAAAATTGCCAAGATTGATAGTTGCGCTTTCATTATCAATAAGATGTGTATCAGCAATATTTGCAAAGGTTAATCTTACATTTTTACCATCAGCAAAATCAATGGGGTAATCCTTTGAAAGTTCAAAAGGCTGATCATAGTCAGATGCCATTGCCTTGAACTGATTTCTGTATTTATCAATAAATGTTTGAAGAGACATTTTTTCACCTTCCGAATTTTAATGTTTATATTATAAGTGTATAGTCTGTGCTTGTCAATTTTCTTGTGTGCTTTTTATAATTTCGATGAGCTCCCCAACCTTTTGCGGACGGGGCTTGTTGATTCTGTAAAGAAGCTCTGTTATGTGCTCTTCAACCTTCTTCAATTCTTTTTCAAACTCCTTGGCAGAAACTCTCAGCACACCATAACGCACTGCCGTGAGCTGTATAAGATTATCCGATGTAACAACACGGACATTCTGATTCCTGCCGATATCACTTATAAGCTTTTCAATATAGTTATCACCAAGCTCTCTTTCTTTGGTAAATGCTATATTGATATTATTATATGTATATCTCTTACCGGTGTTTCCCTGCACCTTGTAGGCATCAAAAACCAGGACGGTCTGCGTTTTTGTAAAGGCACTGTAATTACAAAGGATATCTGCAAGTCTATCTCTTGCAGCTTCAAGATTATCTGCCGCAAGAGCTTTAAGCTCATCCCAGGCAAATATCACATTGTAGCCATCAACAATGATATATTTCTGCCTCACAACGGGCTTGTACTCACCTGTTACGGGCTTTGCAGGCGTCTTTGAGTGGCTGTATCTATAATACGGATGCTTATCCTTGCCGAATTCACGCTCCATTATAGCTTCAAGCTCTTTATCATCTATGTGGAAATTCCTGCTATTGAGAGTCACCTCATACGGCGTCTTCTCCTGCTCAAGGCAAGAATCGATATGCATAAAGCTTTTAACATCGCTCCACTTAACATTAAACCCTGCACCATGGGCGCAGAAAACAGAATCCGGAGTATTTTCAAGGTCTGCCTCGGGAGAATATCTGAAGCCTTCAACCACCTCAACCTGATTGTGACATTCATCGTAGCCACAAACCTCGCAGAAGAATCTACCCTTGCCACTTGTATAAGACGCAACCACGGATGCATAGCCATTCATGGAAACAACAGGCGCTTTACCGGTCAACACGGATATTCCACCAATGTCCTCGGGACCTTCTATAGTGCCTGACATCATACGAATATCGTTAATGGCTCTGCCTATATTTTCTGTTGGAACCTCGAGACGAAAGCTATAATACGGCTCAAGGAGAACCGTATCAGCTTGCATAAGCCCTTGTCTCACTGCACGATAGGTCGCCTGACGAAAATCGCCACCCTCTGTGTGCTTCATATGTGCTCTGCCTGCAGCAAGAGTGATTTTAACATCTGTTATGGGTGAGCCTGTGAGTACACCGACGTGCTCTTTTTCTGCAAGATGTGTTCGGATAAGATTCTGCCAGTTTCTGTCAAGAACATCCTCACCACACTTTGAGGTAATGACAATCCCTTTACCTCTTTCAAGTGGCTCCAAAATAAGGTGCACCTCGGCATAATGGCGAAGAGGTTCATAGTGTCCCACGCCCTCGACCTTGTTTGTTATTGTTTCTTTATATAAAACTCTGCCTGAGTCAATTTCAACATCAATATCAAAGCGTTCCTTTATGAGACTTTTGAGAATCTCTGTCTGAACCTCTCCCATTAAGGAAACATTGATTTCTCTTAAAAAACCATTCCATGAAACCTTGAGCTGTGGATCCTCTTCCTCAAGGCCACGAAGCTTGGGCAGGAAGGTTTGTGCATCCACCCCATCAGGCAATACAACACGGTAGTTCATTACCGGCTCAAGAAAAACCTCTTTGAATGAATTTTCGTAACCAATGCCATCACCACAGCCAATGGCAGAAAGGCCTGTTACAACACATATTCCACCTGCCGACATTTCATCTGCAGTGGTGTACTTTGTACCTGAATACAATCTTATATTGTTTATCTTTTCTGTTCTTCCATCATAGGTAATTGATGACCTGACCTTAAGAGTGCCACCTGTGACTTTAAGGTGAACAAGTTTTTCACCTTTTGAATCATGAGAGATTTTATAAACCTTGGCACCAAATTCCGAGGGATATGTTTTGGGTATTATGTATTTACCCAGACCAACAAGAAACTCATCCACACCATCTGTTTTCAAGCCGGAGCCGAAATAGCAGGGGGAAATTTTGCTTTGAGATACGAGAGCTCTTATGTCATCATCTGTGACAATGCCGGTATCAAGAAAGCTTTCAAGAAGATCATCGTCATTAACAGCGATATTTTCATTGCGAAGGGACAAATCACCTTCACAGAAATTGATGCAGGATTCACCACAAAGCTTGTGGAGATCATCCATTATCTCCTGTGGAGATAAACGGGCAAAATCCATTTTTGTAACAAAAACAAATGTAGGAATTCCATATGCACGAAGAAGCTTCCACAAGGTTCTTGTGTGTGACTGAACACCATCCGTGCCACTTATAACAAGAATTGCATAATCAAGAACCTTTAGCATCCTCTCTGTTTCTGCAGAAAAGTCCACATGGCCCGGTGTGTCCAAAAGAGCTATATCAAGCTCACCGACAGAGAAATGTGATTCACCTGCAAAAATGGTAATACCTCTTTCTCTCTCAAGAGCATGGGTATCAAGAGCCGTGTCACCATTATCCACACGACCTATTTTTCTTATTGAACCTGATTTATAAAGCATTGCTTCTGCAAGGGTTGTTTTACCTGCATCTACATGTGCTAATATACCAACAACAACTTTACCCATAAAACCTCTTTATTTTTCAATATGCCGACAGATATTTCTGCCGGCATATTATTATGCTTTGAAGCTGACTTTGATTTCATCACCTTCTGCAGAAACAATTATCTCCTTGATCAATGCTTCTGCGTTATTTATAAGAATGTTTGCAACCTGATCTTCAACTGTCTTTCTTATGGTTCGTCTTATATCACGGGCACCTCTGCCACCATCCTCGGACATATCTGCGATTATCTCACAAACACCATCACCTACTGTCAGGTCAATGCCTTTGTCCTTAAGTGGTGCTCTGAACTCATCAATAAGAATCGCAGCAATCTTAACAAGCTCTTCTTTGCCAAGAGTGTTAAACACAACAATTTCATCCACTCTGCCCAGAAATTCAGGACGAAGGAACTCCTTGAGAGCCTTCATAACCTTATCCTTAGATGCCTGATTCTTATCACGATTGAAGCCTAATGCATTTTCTGTTATGTGACTTCCTGCATTGGAGGTCATTATGATAACTGTATTTTCAAAGCTGACAGTTCTGCCCTGTGCATCGTTTGTTTTTCCTTCATCAAGAATCTGAAGAAGAATGTTCATAACATCGGGGTGGGCTTTCTCAATTTCATCAAAGAGAACAACAGAATATGGCTTTCTTCTTACCTTTTCTGTCAACTGACCGGCTTCATCGTAGCCAACATACCCCGGAGGAGAGCCAATAAGTCTTGAAACACTGTGCTTCTCCATAAATTCAGACATGTCAAGTCTGATAAGAGTTTCGGGAGTTTCAAACAATTCGTTAGCGAGCTGTTTTACAAGCTCTGTTTTACCTACACCTGTCGGACCAACAAAAATGAAGGAGGCAGGCTTTCTTACTGCAGAAATCTGTACTCTTGATCGGCGGATTGCTGCCGCGAGAACCTCTACAGCTTCATCCTGACCGATAATTCTTGCTTTAAGCTTTGTTTCAAGGTCACAAAGCTTACGCATATCATTTTCAATAATTTTGGATGTGGGGATACCTGTCCAGAGATTGATTACTCTTGCAACATCTTCTTCCGTTACATCGTTATCTTCAGCCTTCCCCTTGAGGTCTGCTGCTTGTTTTTCAAGAGCAATTTTTTCTGCCTTGAGCTTTGAAATCGCTTCATAGTCAGGGCCTTCACCATCAACTGTGTCAAGAAGCTCCTCCTGACGTTCATTAAGCTCTGCTATCTTTGCTGTAAGCTTTTCATAATCACTAATGGCAACGTTTCTGAGATTTGCACAGGTACATGCCTCATCAAGAAGATCTATTGCCTTATCAGGCAGGAAACGGTCGTTGATATAACGCTCGGAAAGAGTTACTGTTTTATACACAAGAGCATCTGAGATTTTAACTCTATGGAAATCCTCATAATATTGCTTGATACCAGTAAGCATCTGATAGCAATCTGCAATTGAAGGCTCTTCAACCTTTACAGGCTGAAATCTCCTCTCAAGAGCAGCATCCTTCTCAATATGCTTTCTGTATTCATTGAATGTTGTTGCGCCAATCACCTGAATCTGACCACGGGAAAGAGCAGGCTTAAGTATGTTCGCAGCATTCATTGAACCCTCTGCATCACCAGTGCCCACAAGATTGTGAACCTCATCAATAAAGAGAATAATATTGCCCTCTGCCTTAACCTCATCCACAAGACCCTTGATTCTGCTCTCAAACTGACCACGGAACTGTGTGCCCGCCACAAGGGCAGTAAGGTCAAGAAGATGAATTTCTTTATCAGCAATTCTCGCAGGGACCTCTCCGGCTGCAATCTTCAACGCAAGACCCTCTGCAATGGCTGTTTTACCAACACCCGGCTCACCAATAAGACAAGGATTATTTTTTGTTCTTCTGCAAAGAATCTGAGTTGTTCTGTAAATCTCTGTTTCTCTACCGATGATTCTGTCTATCTTACCCTCTCTCGCCTTTGCTGTAAGATCGGTGCAATATGTTCCGAGAAATTTTCTTTTTGATTTACGCTTTTTCTTCGATTTTTTACCCTTGGAATCATCCTCATCAAAGTCTTCATCTATATCTTCATCAGAGATTTTCTTCGAATCAGCATCTGCATTATTTGAGAAATTCTGCATAAATGGCATTGTTCCCGCGCCACCAAGCTGAAATCCATCGAGATTATCCATAAGATCACTAAACTGCTCACTCACAGCATCGAGATCGTCCTCTGTAATGCCCATATTCTCCATCATCTGCTTGATGGGGCCTATGTTCATTTCGCTTGCACATTTAATGCAGAAGCCCTCCTGTGTTGTCTTTTCACCATCCACACGAGAAACGAATATTACCGCGGGACGCTTTTTACATTTAACACAAATCATTTTATTGTTCATTGATTAACCACTCTAACTAAATTATTTTTGTTTTTTGTTCTCACTGCGTTCCTTAAACTTTCTGAAGGTATCAGGGAAATAGCTTACAAACGCAAGAAGTGTAAGAATTGCAGATATTACAACAAGCACAATCATCACCGTTGCAGGAATCTGGAAAACATTTTTCAAAAGGCCAACCTCAGGTCCAAATGCAACAATGAAGAGCATTATTGCATAAAAAGCAAAGGTTGATACTTTGCCGAATATTTCTGCAGCACTCGGACGAAGCCCCAGAAGAATCATAAATCCACCGAAAAGAACCATTATTGCTTCTTTCACAATAAACACCAAGAAAACCCAGCTAAAGGCTTTAAGTGTCTGGTCTGCTGCTTTGTTAAAGGACATAAACAGAAGTACAGCAAGTGTAATTTGTGTGAATTTATCTGCAACCGGGTCGAGCACCTTGCCCAATGCACTTACCTGGTTGAATTTTCTTGCAATCTTTCCATCAAGGAAATCAGAAACACCAGAGAAGAAAAGAATCAATATTGCTGCAAGTGCATCGCCCTTAAGGAAATAATATGCAAAGAACGGAATAAGAACTATTCTTATAACACTAAGAAGATTCGGAACTGTCCAACAGCCTTTAAATAAATCTTTCATATTTCACACCCATTAACCTTTCAAAATAGAAATAATCGGATTGTACTGATCCATAAATGCATAGAACTTTGATGCTTTTAATGCTTCAAGAGGTGAGCCCGGATCAGATGTCTGCACAATGATATAAACAAGGACACTTGCTGCAAAAAGAATCACAAGAGCCTTAACCAGACCAAACACGCCACCAAGGAGTGTATCGAGTGCCCCGATAACAGGGAGTTTCTCAAGATTTTTTGAGAAAAAGGTTGCAATAAACTTCACAAGAAGAGAAACAACAATAAAAAGAATAACAAACACAACAACCTCAGTTAAGGTAATCATAACCTCATAGGCAAGTGTGGAAGCTACTGTTTCAATAAGCGTTTCTTCGTCTGCTGTGCCGGAAACAAGCGAGCCGGACATATTGTTAATGCTGATACCCATACTTTCTGCAAGCTTAACAGCCGTTTCGGGCAATGCCCCAATCATTCCTTGAACCTTATCTCTGACAGAGAGACCTGATGCCATATCATCAAGAGTCTGCTTGAATTCAGTTTTCACGAGATCTTTGATAAAAAGATCATAAAGATAATCTGAAGCAGGTTTGCAGAGTATGTAGGAAACAAATGCTGAAATTGCCATTGAAAACGTATCAAGACACGATGCAACAAAGCCCTTTTTCGCAGAAAGAACTACAACAAGAACAATCACTGCAAGAAAAATGATATCAAAAATATTAAATGCAGCCATAAAAAACCCTCCAATATAATTTTTTATTACAGCTCAATGGTGTCATCACCGAATGAGAAGCATCTTGATATTTTATCAAGAGAGGAAACAAAAATAAAATCATCAGTTGGATGAATTCCGGTTGCTTCACCCTTATAGGCTATCTCTGAAACATGAACACCGTTAAGCTTATATACCATTATTTTATTTTCACCGAAAACAAAAATATATTTATCCGACAAAAACACCCGTTTAACAGGGAAATCAACATTGATAACTTCTTTTATCTTTCCCGATTTTGCAAAAACATTTATTTCAAAAACATTTTCACTTCCATACTTTGCAAGAGAAACAATATATTTTCCGTTTGATGAAACATCGCAGGAATTGAATTCGGATGAATAGTAGGATAAAGCTGTTTCATACGCATCTGATTTACGATTGATAAGATAAACACCACTATCTGTAAGAAGTGTCAACTCATTGAAGCTTGTAAATTCAAGCTCAAAGGGAGCAACTCCGACAATTTTCTGCGTATTAAGAGTTTCTTTATAATCAAATCCGAAATACTGAATGGTGGTAAACAACTCACCGTTTTCAGCACCCATGACAGCGACACCTGCATACTTACCATTATCTGACAGTGCAATTGAAACGATATTCTCGTGGGCACAATTCCAACAGAAGGAAACAGTATTTTTTTTATCATACACCGTGAGTGTGCTTTCTGCGCCCTTCCCCTTTGTGCCTAATGCATAGTTACCATCTTCGCCATATTCGGCAGCGAGAATCGTATTATCTGCCGTTCCCTCATATATAATCTCATCACCCTTGATGAGATAAAAGCCTTTACCGCCTCTGTCAAAAACTACTGCTCTGTCGTGATTGAGAGATATCCCCGGTTTTGCATATACATGGGGCTGATTAAGAAGTTGCTTTCCGTTTGGCGAATATATAAGAATATTCTCTGTTGTGAGAAGGATTATATTATCTTCTATAATCTCACAAACTAAAACAGAAGAGCTGCTAACCGGCAACGGGAAATTCTCGGATGTACCTGAAACAGCAGCTCGTGCCCTTACCCACAGCGCACTTGGAGATATAACGCCCACAGTGTTCAAAATAAACACTGCAAAGAACGCCAAAACAAGTGTGATTGATATAACAAGAACAGACCTGCTCTTTCCCTGAGGACGCTTAAAAGACTTTTTACCGGAAGGCTTGGCAGCGTTCTTTCTTACATTATCTTTCATCTTTTTCTCCTGAAAAATAAACTTTATTTAAATACAGACCGTCGGGCGCAAGTGTGATTCCTGCCCGTGTTCTGTCTTTACTTTCAATTATTGATGGAATGTCCGACGGATTTATCTTCCCCATTGCCACATAAAGCAATGTACCCGCCATGATTCTTACCATATTGTAAAGGAAGCCATTGCCACAAACATGGAAAATAACCATATCCCCCACTCGCTCAACATAGGCCGAATAAATCTCCCTGACCTTTGACAAAACCTGTGCACCTGCAGCGCAGAATGCAGAAAAATCATATTCTCCGATAAAGTATCGGGCTGCTTCATTCATAAGCTCAACATCCATCGGATACTTGTAATGAAAGGCTCTGCGGAAATTAAAAGGTGACATTATCTGCGTGTTTTCAAACACATAGATATATTCTTTTTTTATGCAATCAAATCTTGCATTAAAGTCTTCTGAAGCCTCCTGGCAGGAAATAACAGATATTTTACCGGGAAGCCTTGAGGACATCAGGGCAACGGGGAAGCTTTCAGCAGGAATTGTGGATTCTGTTTTCACACTGAAGAAATACTCTCTGGCGTGAACACCTGCATCTGTTCTGCTACAACCTATGATATTAACATCTTCCCCCGTAAGGCGCCTGAACGCCTCCTTCAGCTCTCCCTGAACGGTAACAGCATTTTCCTGTTGCTGCCATCCGTGAAAGGATGAGCCTTCAAATGCTATTTTAAACAACAAATTTCTCATAACAAATCAAATTATATTAACAAAAAATATATTAAAAACAATCACAAGAGCGCACACAAGTACAATTATTGCAATTGCAACACCATCTCTCCATGAAAGCTTCATCCGGCGAAGTCTTGTTCTGCCACTGCCACCCGTGTAGCATCTGCAGGACATTGCATCTGCAAGCTCTATTGCTCTTTTGAATGCAGAGATAAACAATGGAATGAAAATCGGGAACAAGGCCTTTACCCTTTTTACAACATTTCCACTCTCAAAATCAGCACCTCTTGCCTTCTGTGCAGACATTATTCTGTCAATTTCATCTATAAGAGTAGGAATAAACCGAAGTGCAATTGTCATCATCATCGCGAAAGTGTGTACCTCTATTTTGAAAACCTTAAGTGGTGAAAGAAGCTTTTCGATACCATCTGTCAGGTCTGTTGGTGCAGTGGTGTAGGTAAGCAGAGAGCTTACAAGAAGCAACACGAATATTCTCACAGCTATAAAGATTGCCATGAACACACCATCATCAGTAATTTTTATAAATTTCCAGGAAAAAAGGACATCTCCCGTTTTGATATAGTAAAGCTGCAGGATGGTGGTGAGAAGAATAATAGGAATTATAGGCTTAAAGCTTTTTATTATCACCTTTGGTGAAATACGGGAAAGGAGATAGGTAAACACTCCCATAAATGTTATAAGCCCCAAGGACCAGAAATTTTTGCAGATAAATGCAAAAATGAGGAACATAAGCGTAAGAACAATTTTCGTTCTTGCATCGAGCTTATGGATAAATGATTTTCCCGGGAAATACTGTCCGATTGTGATATCCGTAATCATCAGCCGTCCCCCCTTTCGGAAAGATAGCTGAGAATAGATTTCACAGCACCATCCACAGTGTATTCTGTTTTACCTAAATCATAGCCTGCCTTCTTCAAGCCAATGAAAAGTGATGTAATTTCAGGGACATCGAGCCCTAACTCGGCTAACCTTTCACCTTGTGAGTAAACCTCTTCAACAGTGCCGTCGAGCTGAATTCCACCATCACTCATAACAAGAACTCTCTGTGCAATCGAAGCAACATCATCCATATTATGAGAAACGAAGATCACTGTGCTGCCTGTTGTTTTGTTATACTCAACAATAAGCCTGAGTAAATCATTTTTACCCACCGGGTCAAGACCTGCCGTGGGTTCATCAAGAATGAGTACCCCGGGCTCCATCGCAAGAACACCTGCAATGGCAACACGACGCTTTTCACCACCTGATAAATCAAAGGGTGATTTATCAAGATAATCCTCCGAAAGCTTCACAAAGCTTATCGCTGAACGAACCCGCTTATCAATTTCTGTTTCGTCAAGACCCATATTTTTGGGACCAAAGGCAATATCCTTGTAAACAGTTGATTCGAAAAGCTGCTGCTCAGGATACTGAAAGCACAGACCAACATTGAATCTGCAATTTCGCAGAGCATCCTTGGATGAATAGATGCTTTCGCCATTTAAAAGAACATCTCCCGAATCTGCCTTAAGCAGACCATTAAGGTGCTGAAGAAGGGTGCTCTTACCTGAGCCGGTGTGACCGATAACAGCCACAATCTCACCCTCATTAAAATCAGCCGAAACACCTTTTAATGCGCCCTTCTCAAACGGTGTTCCCTTTGAATAGCCATATATTAAGTTTTTCACCGAAAGAACGGACATTTTCACTACCTCAATCTGCGATTTTCTTAAACTCTTTAATAAACTCCTCTGCTGTGAGAGGTGATGAAGACAAATCAACGCCTTCAGCCTTCAGCCTTGCCGCAAGCTCCAGTGGCTTTGGAACTGAAAGGCCCACAGAAGCTAACAGCTCAACCTGCGAGAAAACCTTAGCAGGTGCTCCGTCGAGCAAGACCTTACCATCATTCATTACCACTACTCTGTCAGCATTTACAGCCTCATCCATAAAGTGAGTGACTAGAATAATGGATATCCCCAGCTCCTTGTTAAGCTTATGCAATGCATCCATTACCTCTTTACGACCTAAAGGGTCAAGCATTGCTGTGGGCTCATCAAGGACAATACAGCGAGTCTGCATTGCAAGAATCCCCGCAATTGCTATACGCTGCTTCTGACCACCCGAGAGCCTGTGTGGCTCGTGAAAGCGATAATCATACATACCAACCATTTCAAGAGCTGAATCAACTCTTTTCCTGATTTCCTCACGAGGCAAGCCAAGGTTTTCAGGACCAAAGGCAACATCGTCTTCAACGATTGTTGCAACAATCTGGTTATCAGGATTCTGAAAGACCATACCGATATTTCGTCTTATATCGATTTCGTTTTCTTCAAGAGAAGAATCGAAGCCGAAGGATATAACCTGCCCTTTTGTCGGAAGAAGCAGGGCGTTTGTGAGCTTTGCCATTGTTGATTTACCTGAGCCATTGTGTCCTAAAACACAGGTAAACTGGCCATCATAAAAATCAAGGCTGATATTTTCAAGAACACTCTCCTGCGCTTCATCATAGGAGAAGCTCACATCTTTGAACTCAATTATTTTTTTCATATCACTTTGTCCATACTGCAGTTGAGCCGCAAGGAAGCACAAGACCCGTTGCTGTAACAGGTAAGCCGATTTCATCTGCCTGTGCCCTGCCCCCGAACCGCTTTGATACCGTTGTATTTAATATATAACTCATAACAGCCGGTGAAACACCTGCTGTGTATGAATTTATTAGCACTGCAAGAGACTCATCTGTAAGAAGCTCCTTGCACTGATCAACAAATCCATAAATTTCATTTTCAAGCTTCCAGACCTCACCACCTGGACCTCTACCGTATGAGGGTGGGTCCATAATAATGATGTCATATTTATTGCCTCTTCTGATTTCACGGGCAACAAATTTCATGCAATCATCCACAATCCAACGAACAGGCTTATCCTGAACTCCTGTGGATATCGCATTTTCCTTACCCCACTGCACCATACCCTTTGATGCATCCACATGACACACAGAAGCCCCTGCTTTAAGAGCGCTGATTGTTGCAGCACCTGTGTAGCCGAAGAGATTAAGAACCCTGATATCATTTCTGCCACTCTTCTTAATTATTTCGCTCACAAGATCCCAGTTGCAAGCCTGCTCAATGAAAACTCCGGTGTGCTTGAAGCCCATCGGCTTGAGGTTAAAAACAAGGTCTCTGTATTTAATCTGCCAAACCTCGGGGATTTTCTTGTAAAATTGCCATGCACCACCACCGGAATTTGAGCGGATGTATCTTGCATGGGCTTTACGCCAGAGGCTCTCATCACGCTTGGTGTTCCACAGAGCCTGTGGATCCGGTCTTATGAGAATTATATCTCCCCAACGCTCAAGTCTTTCTCCATCGGAGCAATCCAAAAGCTCATAATCCTTCCATTTATCGGAAACTCTCATTAAATCAATCTCTCCCTGATTACTTCTGCTATATCCTGGGCAAGGGTGTTAATTTTCTCTTCATCCTTACCTTCAAGCATTACTCTTACAAGTGGCTCTGTGCCTGAAACACGCACAAGCACTCTGCCGTCTTCTCCCAATTCACGCTCTGCTGCTTCAATTGCAGTTTTGATTTCTTTATCGCGAGGAAATTTCACCTTACCAAAATCGGAAACACGAACATTTATGAGAACTTGTGGAAATACCTGCATCTGACCTGCCAACTCTGAAAGCTTCTTACCTGTTTCCTTCATTATGCAAAGAAGCTTCAAGGCTGACAGCTGACCATCACCCGTTGTGGCATGGTCAAGAAAAATAAGGTGCCCTGACTGCTCACCACCGATTGAGTGACCATTTGCAAGCATATTTTCAAGAACATATCTATCCCCGACCTTGGTTTTTTCGCAATGAATACCATTCTCCTCGCAGAATTTAAAGAAGCCCATATTACTCATTACGGTTACAACTGCCGTGTCGTTTTTAAGTTTGTTCTTTTCTTTAAGATATTTTGCAAAGATAGCAATAAGCTTATCGCCATCAACGACCTGACCATTTTCATCAACTGCCAGGAATCTGTCTGCATCACCATCAAAGGCAAGACCTGCATCACATTGATTACGTACAACAAAATCCTGCAAGACCTCGAGGTGGGTTGAGCCGCAATTATTATTTATGTTTGTGCCGTTGGGATGAGATGCCATAAAGAAGCAATCATCACAAAGCTTCATAAACAGCTCGGGGGCTGTTACAGATGCCGAGCCATTTGAGCAGTCCACAGCAATTTTAAGACCACTGAAATCGTGAATTTCATATTCAGCAAGGTCTTCCTTTGCAATTGAATAAAGATATTTGATATAGTCTGCAGCAGCTGTTCTTGAACGCTTGATTCGACCCACATCTCCACCAATCTTTACAGGTGGAATCTGCGATTTATCGAGAATTATGCTCTCAATTTCTTCCTCAAGAGCATCGGGCAATTTATAGCCATTGCCTTGAAAAATTTTAATTCCGTTATATTCACAAGGGTTGTGAGATGCTGAAATCATAATAGCAGCATCGTATTTATACATTTTAACGAGATACGCAACAGCAGGTGTGGGAATTTCTCCAAGAAGATTAACATCTGCCCCCACAGAACAAAGACCTGCAGCAATAGCAGATTCCAGCATCTGCGAGGATGCTCTCGTATCCATTCCAATGAGCACCTTAGGTCTTTCCTGAGTATGCTCTGTGAGCACCATTGCAGCAGCTCTGCCTATCTGCATTGCAAGCTCGCAGGATATTTCCGTGTTCGCAACGCCTCTTGCACCGTCTGTTCCGAATAATCGTCCCATTAAAATCACTCCATTAAATCAATATGTAGGGTGAAAGAAATTATCTCCCTTAGCTTAATATGATTCAAATGTTCCTTGAGCATTACCGTCATCCGAGGAAGTTGGAAATCCCATATGACTATAGCCGGCAGGGGTTACCTTTCTTCCTCTTGGTGTTCTCGCCAAAAAGCCTAATTGCATTAAATATGGCTCATAGACATCTTCTATGGTCACTGCCTCTTCGCCGATCAATGCTGCAATGGTTTCGAGACCAACAGGTCCTCCGTTGTAGTTTTCAATCATTGCTCTGAGAAGGTTTCTGTCAACAAGATCCAGACCAAGCTCGTCAATCTCCATTCTCTCGAGGGCCTGCTGTGCAGACTCAACAGTGATAACACCGTTACCCATAACCTGAGCATAGTCTCTTGCTCGTTTGAGAAGTCTGTTTGCAATTCGTGGCGTGCCTCTTGAACGGGAGGCTATCTCCAGCGCACCATCTTTCACAGCCTCAATACCGAGAATGTTAGCACTGCGCTGAACAATTCTTGATAGCTCCTCCGGTGAATAAAGCTCAAGTCTTAATATTACACCAAATCTGTCTCTTAATGGTGCTGAAAGCTGACCAGCCCGGGTTGTGGCACCGATAAGGGTAAACCTCTTCAAATCAAGTCTTATGGACCTTGCTGAAGGACCTTTACCAATGATGATATCAAGAGCAAAATCCTCCATTGCAGGATAAAGAACCTCTTCAATACTTCTTGAAAGACGGTGAATCTCGTCAATAAAAAGAATATCGCCATCGTTAAGGCTTGTAAGAAGTGCTGCAAGATCACCCGGCTTCTCGATTGCAGGACCTGATGTCACACGAATCTGAACGCCCATTTCATTTGCAACGATACCCGCAAGAGTGGTCTTACCAAGACCCGGAGGGCCATATAAGAGCACATGGTCAAGAGATTCCTTACGCTTCTTTGCAGCTTCAATATAAATTTTGAGGTTTTCCTTTGCCTTTTCCTGACCAACATATTCATCAAGAGTATGAGGTCTCAGGGAGGTTTCTATCTCGTTGTCATCGTTTATATATTCCGGAGCAATAACTCTTTGCTCATCGGCAATAAAAAAATCATCCATAACTTATCTCCCTGCTTAAAATCTTAAAGTCATATTTTTTAAAGCACCCTTAATAAGCTCTTCCACAGAAAGCTCGGGTGAAAGCTTACTCACAGCAACAGAAGCTTCTGTTTGTGAATAGCCCAAGGCTGTGAGAGCTGCAATAGCTTCCGATGTATTTGACATATTATTCACAGCATTGACTGCATTTGAAACTTCACCAACAGCTGATGATATAAAGCTGACATTTGCTATTTTATCCTTAAGCTCCATTATTACTCTTTGTGCAAGTTTCGGACCTACACCATTTGCTGCAGTAATCGCTTTTGTGTCGCCTGAAGAAACTGCAACAGCAAAAGCATCAGGCGAAAGCTGAGAAAGGATGGCAAGTGCAGCCTTCGGACCAACACCAGAAACACCAATGAGAAGCTTGAATGCATCAAGCTCCTGCTGTGTGTAAAAACCGAACAAATCAAGAGCATC
>JAFODQ010000109.1 GCA_017380615.1 Clostridia bacterium
CAAGCTTCATGCAATGTTTGAGCGTTGCTACGCATGGCAGGAATATGTCCAGCCCGGTGCATGGCCTGATTGTGATATGCTTCCTCTCGGCAGGATTCAGATAACAGAAGAGCTGCCTCAATACAGAAACCGTTACACCCGCTTCACTTACGATGAACAAATTACAATGATGACTCTTTGGGGCATCTTCCGTTCACCTCTTATGATGGGTGGCGAAATGCGCGAGAATGACGAATTCACTCTTTCACTTTTACAGAACAGAGAGCTTATTGAAATGCTCAAAAACTCAAGTGGTGCAAGGCAGTTCAAGCGTGAAGAGGTTGATAATAAAGGTGAAATCATCTGGACATCTAACGGCGAAGGCTGCAAATATGTTGCTCTCTTCAACACAGATGATACAGAGCGCGAAATCAGCTTCAACGTAACAGATATCTCAATCGGTGGCATAAAATACAGCGTGTGGGATATGTGGCAGCACGAAGAACACACAGTAACCGACAGCAAATTCACAGCCACGGTTAACTCCCATGGCGCAAGATTGTTTAAAATTACTGCAAAATAACAAATCAATTTTGATTATGCATGAAAAAAGGAGCAGACAGAGTCTGCTCCTTTTCTTCATTTTCAGTTCCATTCCTTATTCATTACAACAAAGGTCATTCTTTCCTGAATGCTTGAACCACCGTGACCCGTTCCGATTCCACCGTGGTCGCTTGTTACAATAATAAGCCAATCCTCTGTCTCATAGGATTCTCTTGCTTCGATAGCCTTGATTACCTCGTAGCCGTAGGCATCCTCGGTTTTAAAGCCTTCCTTATACACCGGATTATTGAACGAGAAGCCGTAATCGTGACCCGCTGAATCAGTGTCTTCATAAATGATAAAAACGAAATCAGAACAATCCTTGTCAGTGATTTCTGCCATAGCACCTGTGTGGACATCTTCCAGATTTTCACGAAGTTCAAACTTAACAGCAATATTATTCTTCTCGCAATACTCTTTTTCAGCAAGATATGTTGAGTTATTCTTGGAGAAATGTCCCTTCCACTTGGTTATGAAGGAAGAGCTGTCAATCGTCCCACTCTCAACAAGGCTTGTCATAAGGGTTTTGGGCTCAACCTCTTTAACTATACCATTACCTGTAATGCCGTGAATATCGGCCCACTCACCAGTTGCAATAGAACACCAACCCGGAGCTGTTGAGGTATCCTGTGTGTTTTCTGCAGGATAATTCACGCCACCGCAATAAGTAAGATTGTTTGATGCACCATTCGCAATAAGGTAGCTCACTGCACCCTGCTCCTGCTTCTCAGCAAGAATATCTGCACGGCAACCATCATAGCCGATAATAACAACCTTTTTCTCGGTTTTACCTTCAGGCAGCTCTGATTCAAAATGGCCTTTTATTATACCATAAAGGTCTGTTTGCGGATAAGCTGTTTCCACTGTATTTTCATAGCCCACAGAAGCTACATTCTGTCTGAACATCTCTTCCGTGTCATTTTTATCCTTATGGTATCTTGTGAAATACATAGCCAATGCACCTGCAATAATTCCAAGAACAACCACAACAGAAACAATAGAAATTATAATTTTTTTATTGTTTTTCATATTTGAAGTTCCTTATTCAGCATTTGCTTCCATAGCAAGATTCTCTGCGTGACGCTCGGCTCTTATAGTCTCAAGCTCACGATACATCTGTTCCTTCTTCTCTCCTTCAATATCATAGAAGAGTTTAAGAATGATAGCCTTGAGCACATTGGCTGTGGTATAGCCGAAGAGCAAGAATGCAAGAATTTTCAAACAAACAGCAAGATAATCAGGCTGTGCCTGCATTGTTGCAACAAGGTCACCCTCTGCCGAGGACAGATATCCTGCCCAGGCAATCATAAACGGTATGGAAACATCCTTAAGCCAGTTACACGCTGAGTTGATCCAACCAGGAACAATACCCTGAATAGCCTCCATTCTTTCTCCACACTGCCACTCAAGATAATCGAGGAATTCAACATTGAAGTGGGAGTTTGAAAGCTCCTGAATACCGATGCCAATACCAAAAATGAAATAGAAAACATAGAAGAAAATACTATTCCAACCGGTGAAGAACATAATATCAAACTGTGCTTCAACATAGCAGATTGCAAAAAGAATACCTGCTGAAATAGGTGAATATATACCACAGAACTTAAGAAGCTTTGTAGGCTCATGCTTTTTTGAAAGCTTTGTGCAAATAAGGTTACCCACAACAGTACCCACAGCGGTGGGAAGTGTAAGAAGAAGATTCTTTGAAGAACCAACTGTTATGGCTGCAAGATATGTGGACATTTTTCCGAGCCATGCGAAAGCGTTTACCCACTGCATTGCGTGGTAGGCTCTGTAATTCTTGTACTTGAAAAGGGAGAACACTGCCTTTGAGATTTTAACCTTTGCCTTCTTCGGAAGCTCAATTCTCTCCTTACAGAAGAGACCACACATAAGATTACCAAATGCAGTTACTGCTGCAGCAACAAGTGCAAGTGTCATGTACATCTTGTTTTTGTCATCGCTGAATATGCCGTAAACAAATGTTGAAATATATGCTCCGCCATAACCTATGTAATAGGACAGCTGCCATATTGTTGCAACCAATTTCTTTTCTTTATGATTGGGAGAGATAACCTGAACAACATTTTGTCCATTGTTATTCAATGCATTAAACACGGTCTGACAACATGCTATTCCGTAACGGAAGAGAATCATCTGCTGAACACTCCAGCCTTCCGGAACATAGAAATACAGTGCAGTTAACGCGAAAATCGGCACAAGGCAAATAATATACCACTGACGGTATCTGCCCCAACGAGTTTTCCATTTCTGGCAAATAACGCCCGAAACAGCACCCATTACAATACCTAATACTGTGGTTAACGTCGTCTGCACTGCAAGAATGTCTGCAATTTCATCCGAGCTTACACCAACAGGTCCGAAATAAAGCTCGTGCAGGAAGGCTGCAGCAAGAGTACCCGTGAGTGTTGTTCCGAACATTCCACCGATTCTTGCGAGCATAATGCATACATACTCAAATCTTGTTATGTACTTGCCATCATTCTGATACATAACACCCTGTGTTGGCAAGGGGTTATTTTTCTTTTTGAACATTCCATTCACTCCAATGCAACATTTTGTTCAATTTTAACATTATTTTTTCTCAGTTTCAAGTATTTTGGTGAACTTGTTATATTTTTTATAAATATTTATTGTTTGCAATTCACCCCTATGATATAATGAAAATAACAAAGATCTCTTAACGAAGAAAATTATATATACAATTTCTATCACAGTAAAAAACTGCCTGTGATTACTGTCCCTAATATTTCAAAAGGTGGAATTTTCGTGAACATTAAACTTATCGGCGGACCAAGTGTTGTTATGACAAACACCGAAAGTCATCATGCGTATTTTGCATGGCCCACCATTGCAAGACTTCAGAACGGCAAAATCTGTGTCGGTGCATCCGGCTACCGTGTGGAGCATATCTGTCCATTCGGCAAAGGTGTTTTAGTCTTCAGCGATGATAACGGCGAAACATACACAAAGCCAGTCCCCGTGTTTGACACTGTGCTTGATGACCGTGATGTAGGTCTCACTGTTTTCGGTGAAAGCGGTCTTATTGCCACATCCTTTAATAATACCCTTGAATTTCAACGAGAGAATATGCCACAGACTCAGGAATGCTTTGATTATATAAACTCCATATCTTCCGAGGCTGAAGCAGAAGCACTGGGCATAAACTTCAGAATAAGCAAGGATTGTGGCAAAACCTTCGGCAGGATTTATAAATCCCCTGTCTCCTCACCCCACGGACCCACAGTGCTCAATGACGGAACAGTTTTGTGGGTTGGCAGAAGGTTAGGTGTTCACAACCACATTGAAGCACACGTTATCAATACGGAAACCGGTGAAATGACACTCCGTGGCGAATTGGGTATTTATAAACACGAAGAGTTCAAGGAGATTTATTTCTATGAGCCTCATGCAATTCAGCTCAGCGACGGAAAAATAATTTGTCACTTGCGTGCAGAAAATGCAGATGAAACTATTTTCACTCTTTACCAGACAGAGTCTCTTGATAATGGTGTGACATGGAGCAAGCCCAAGCAAATTATACGCGATGACAGTGGTGCTCCCGGACACTTGTATATGCACTCCTCCGGCACGCTGATTTCAACCTTCTCACACAGAAAGAGACCATACGGAATATGGGCAGTTTTCAGCGAAGACAACGGTGAAACATGGAGTGATGAAAGTGTTTTGCACTACGGCAAAGATACCGATGATTTGGGTTATCCCTCCACAATTGAGCTGCCCAACGGAGATTTAATAACAGCATTTTACACAAGAGAAAATGACTATGTTCCTGCCCTGATTATGCAACAGAAATGGTCAATTGAAAAATAATTCTACAAAACCCCACTTGTAAATAACAAGTGGGGTTTTTATCGACTAAGCATTAGTAAATCCAAAAAAGCAACAGTAGAAATACTGTTGCTTTTGTTCCTCAAATCAATCCGGATATGTAACCTGTCTGCCTGTGAAGAATTCAATAACAGACTGGTAAAGCTTCATAAAGCCTTCCTGGACACCACCCTTTACTGCAAGCTCAAAGGCGATTCTTGTTGAATATTTATCACCGTTATCCCGGGCAGTTTTTATATAGTTGAAATCGAAAACATCATAAAGGCGCTCAACCCTTGTTTTATATGTCGAGGTATCGTTCTCATCAATCTCTACCACACGGTAACCGTACTGGGTTGTATAAGCTAAACCCTTATAGCGAGTCATAGGTGAAGTGTAAATATCAATATTCTGATTTCTCACGCCAAATGCATTTGTGTGATCGTGACCGGTAAACACTGCCATAACATCACCGGTTTCAACCATTGCCTCAAATTGTCCATCATTGTAATATCCCGGACAAGGCTTTTCGTTAAGTGTTCCGTAATTGACAGCCTCAGGATCAAACATATAGTATTCACCCTCGTTATAAATGTGCTCAATTGCATAAGGCTGCTTTGAATCATCCTTCTTAAGAACATCATAAATCTCGGGAACAATTATATGCTGAAAAACAACAGAGTTGACTGTTTCACCATCATTTTCTTTTTTCAGATTTGCAGAGGTTTGCTTATACCACTCTATTTGCTCGGTACGTACCCGATCGTAATGCCTAGGCTCATCCTCATCATAATCACCAGAATCGAACACCCAAAGATTAAAACCAACCTTATCACTGTCAGATGCGAGAACCGGAATATTAAATGTTGCACAGTTTTTAAAACCCTCACTGCTATCGGCAGATATTACGCAAGAGAAGGTCTTATAATATTCCATGATTTCCGCTCTTGTCATCGGTCCTGTCTCTGAATCGTGATTACCGAAGGTCACAGCAACGGGAATTTTTCTTGATTCAAATATATTCATCAGAGCATTGATGAGCATTTTGGTTTTTTCAGGATCCTCATTCGGATGTGTGTTGTCGCCTGTAAGCACAACAAGATCAGGCTTTTCTACATCGCACGCTTCTGCAATTACCCAAATTGATGAATCAAAATGCTTATCATAATTAAGATGTGTATCCGCAATGTGTAATATTTTCAGCTTACCGTCAGAATTAAATCTTATGGTGGTATCTGTTTCGCTCTGTGCGTTTGCAGGCTCAAAATTTATATTGGTGTTTTTAGGATCGAGTTCAAAATAAATTATTCCCGCTACAAGAATAAAAACTAACAACAGTAATACAATTAATATAATTTTCTTTGCCATTTTTATCTCCTTATCTGGTTTAATTTATGATTATTTTTTTAATAAAAATTCTGCATTATTATCTGAAAAGCCTTTATTATTGCCTACGGTATTGAGAAGCATATTTTTTAAATCAACCTCAACACCATCTTTTCTGAGCTTGGGTTCAACCTTTTTGAGAACAAATGAAAATCTTTTAAGAATGCCTGAAATAAAAGTGTAACCCTGTGTGCCTTCGGTGTGAGGACCGTCACCAAGAAATATACCTACACCAACCTCACCCACAAAATCTGTTAGTTTTTTCTTCTTGAATGATTTATCATTTTTAATGAAAAGCAACCTCTCCACATCACCCACGGTGACTTTTTCAAAGCGTTTTCTTCCGAATTTCTTCAGGAATTTAACAATACCCTTACCACCACTGAGTGCACCACGAACACGGTTAACAATTGCCACAGAAAAGTGATTGTGGAAATACTCCTGTGCTGTAAGGCCATTCATATCCCAGCCAAAATCCTCAACATCAATTGTTTCGACCTTCATCACAGAATCCTCGTCCACTGTGATTTTTCTATACTTGGCAGGACTACCCACAAGACAAGCTGTACAAATATCAATAAGTCTGTTTCCTTGTTCGGAATAAAACTCATTTATGCTCTGGATATGCATATGACCTGTTAAGATGAGTTCAACTCCGTTATCGGCAAGAAAAGCCGCAACCCTTCGCCAATCTTTTATCTTTGCATCTCCAACCAGATCAAACACAGGCACAGACGGAATTATGGGATAGTGACATATTGCAAAAACAGAGCAGTTATCTTCTTTTGCCTTATCTATCTGCACCTTTGCCCAAGCCATGAGTCTTTCATCCATTGTACCCTTAGGTTGATTCTTACTGTCGCAGCATATAGCGAGCATCCTTACGCCTTCGACAACCTCAGCAACATAAGAGTGGGTAGGCTCATCAACAGACAGTGCATCACCATAACCGAAATCCCGATACATTTCACATAAATCATTAAACTCGGTACCCTCAACAGGAACTCGCCCATCACCCTGTAACACATAGGCAGAATCATTATAATCGTGCCCTGCGGTTATAACAAAAATCTTTTTCCCGTTTTCTTTAAGCTTGTAAAGCTCTTTTATAAAGCTTTTATGACTTTCTTTTTCACCATTTTTAGTAAGATCACCGGGAATTATAACAACATCGGTTTCCTTATCTGCACCGATTCGTTCAAAAGTGGATTTTACAATAGCACTGCTTTCTTTAACAAAATACTGCTCCGTACGCATATTTTGCTCAAAGGCTTTCCCTCCGGCACCTAACTCATTTTCAAAATAATGTGTATCAGTTACAAGATAGAATTTGATTGGCCTCATGTTCATCCACTCCTAAAATAAATATTATTGAATTGATTATATCATATATTTTAAATACCTGATAACTTCTCAATTTCAATGTTTTATGGACAACCCTTCCACGCAAAAGTTTATTCACCACGTGCCTTTTACAAGAAAAAATTTGTTTTTACACTTCTATAATTTCCTTATTATCTCCCCAGATAATTTCAATTGTGACCGGCACATTAGATTTTATTGTTACAACCGGCTTATCGCTCACGGAGCTTCTTTTTTCACAAATGAGAGTTAATTCGCCGTCTGTACCGAAAGGATATTTTTCGATACCATGCTTTTCAAGGCGGTTTATGTACCAGGTAATTTTGTTATTTGAAGCATCCGGCTTAATGCCGAAAACATACTCGAACATAATTGTTATGGGGATAATTCCCGTCCAGCCAACGAAATCGGGCAAGGATGAGCTTCCTCTCATAAACTTGCCTTCGACTTTTTCGGGAGAATAATTTTCAAAAACAGTTTCCGTATCCTTGAATACGCTTACCACTGCATCGAGATTAGTGCATGCAATTTCATAAGCAAGGTCATATCTCCCGTAAGAATCAAGCCCCTTTAAAACCATATAATTGGTTGGTGCCCAAACAGAGCCACACCAATAACCACCTTTGTAGTTATATTCAGGATGGTCCTTGGAAAGAGTTGGTACTCTGTGCTCGGTTTTGAATTCACTTTCATTATTGAGGTGGGCAATAAAAGCTTCCTCTCGGTCTTCGGGAACACATTTTGCAAGAAGTGCCCAGAATGCTCCTATATGCTTAACACCATTAAAGGTATCGTCATTTTTAAGATCATAGTAAAACTGTGTTTTTTCATCCCAGAGCTTATCATTTATAACCTTAAAGAGATGCTCACTTTCTTTCCGGAGCTCGGGTATAAACTCCTCTCTACCTAATTCTTCTGCCATTTTTATAAGCAGATTGCAGGCGTTGAGCTCCTGCATACAGGCATCCACCCACACCATGTGGCCGTGACTGTAGCAAACATGATATTTTTCATCAAGTCTGGGGCAATTGTCCATTCCACATCCATAACCCGATGAGAAATATGTGCCATCACGCCAAGTGAAGTGCTCCTGCATCCATTGGTGATACGCAACAAGACAAGGGAACACCCTTCCTAACCTTTCCTTATCACCGAAATTCAGATAATATTCCCACTCGCACCAGGTCATAACCTCGGGTCCTGTTGATGCAGGGTCGTGACGGGCAAAAATATCGTTACCCGTATCCTCTTCAATCTGACGGCAGATGAAGCCATCAACATGCTGGTGAGAGTAAAAATTATCAAGGGTTTTCTGAAACTTGAAAATTCTATCAGCATATTTTCCAAACATAAGCATAAAGGCAGAATCCCACATAAAAATGCAACCGTTAAATGCAGCATCAATATAGTTTGTGATAAAGCCTGTGTTTTCCTTTGGTTGATAGAGATTTTTAAACGCAATCTCCCAAGCCTTCCAATAGCAATCAATATAATCCTTGTGATTTTCCCATACAGGTTGAGGAAGCTTATCC
>JAFODQ010000110.1 GCA_017380615.1 Clostridia bacterium
CACTTACTATGCCGACCTTGTTGTGGATGCCTGCGGTGTTAATTCCCCATTGAGAACAAAGCTTCCCGAGCACCTGAAGGTGAACAGACCCATAAATAAATATGATGTTATTTACTCATACAGAGGATATTTCAATCGTGTTCCTGAGGCTCCCGAGCCACAAACGGATTATAACATCTATTTCAAGGACGATGGCAATGTGGGCTTCAGCTGGCTAATCACAGAATTTGACCGTGTGGATGTTCTTGTTTGTCGCTTCACAAAGCCTGAGGACAATGAGATTTCAGCCATTCTCAATGAAACCCACAAGGAAAATCCCCACATGGGGCTTGACCTTGTTTATGGCGGACTTTACGGTGTTATCCCTGTTTGCCAGCCTTTGGGACTTATGGTTTCAGACGGCTATGCCGCCGTGGGCGACAGCGCTTTTATGACCGTTCCCCTTAAAGGCTCGGGCATTGCATACAGCATGAAGGCAGGCAAAATGCTTGCAGATGCTGTGATAAACGACACAAACGGGTGCTTCACAGCCGAAACGCTGTGGGATTATCAGAGAGCATATTTCAAGGAAATCGGAGCAGGTCAGGGTGGCATGGCAGTGCTCAAAAATCTGCTTCCGTTTATGACAGCCACGGATGTTGATAAAATGTTCAACATGAAAATCATTACCACAGAGGAGCTTTCTTTGCTGTGGGAAAACAAGGCGGATGCCATCTTTAATTCGAAGGGTCTTGCCACACTCAAAAGCAAAATCAGGCTTGTCCGCGACGAGCCGTTGCTGAAGGAATTGCTTGGAAATCTTGCTGTGTGGCTTGCAAAATATGCAATTGTTCAGACCTCGCTTCCATCAAAATATAACAAAAAAGATGTTGAGGAATGGGTTGATAAGTATAATAGCTTCTTTGACTCTATAAGGAAGCCTGATTAAAAGCTTTACCGGTTTTAAAAAATTAAACGCTTAGAAATTTGTTATATTTGCAAATTATTCAAGCGAAAAAGGAGATATAAATATGTTAAAAGTAGCTGTTTTAGGTGCAGGCGGAATCAGTGGCTGCCACGTACCTTCATGGAAAAGAATTGAGGAGGCAGAATTAGTTGCAATCTGCGACATTATGCCTGACAGATTGGAAAAATACAAGGACTCGGGTGCAAGGCTTTACGAAAGCTGTGACGAGATGCTCAAGAATGAAAAAATTGATATTCTTGACATTTGCCTTCCCACATTCCTTCACGCTGAATTTGCCATCAGAGCAATGGAAATGGGCATAAATGTCATCTGCGAAAAGCCAATTTCTCTTTACAAAGAGGATGTGGATAAGGTTTACGCCGCTGCAAAAGAGAACAATGTTAAATTTATGATTGCCCATGTTGTCCGCTTCTGGCCCGAATACATTTTCCTCAGAGATGCTGTTGTCAATAAAACATACGGTAAAATGCTCACAGGCCACACCTACCGTCTCGGAAGCACACCTAAGTGGAGCTGGGAAAACTGGATGAAGCGTAAGGAGTGCAGCGGTCTTGTACCATTTGATTTACATATTCACGACCTTGATTACCTTGTTTACACCTTCGGAGCACCTGTGAATGTTATCACCCACAGAGCACAGCACGAGGACAAGGATGTTATAAATGCAACCTACGAGTTTGAAGATGGCTCATTTATCACCTGCGACAGCTGGTGGGTAACAAGTGATTATCCTTTCTCCTTCGGCTATCGCTTCACCTTTGAGCAGGGCGTTATTGAGCTTAAGGACGGCAAGCTTATGGTTTATCCTGTGGGCAAGGATGCCTTTGAGGTCAAGGCAGAGAAAGACAACGAGGGTGAGGCTGTAATCAACCTTCCTGCAACAGATGCATACTATGAAGAAATCCGCTATTTTGCAGACTGTGTGCTTCAGAACAAGGATGCAGATATCATCAAGCCTGAAGAGTTAAAGACAGTGCTTGAGCTGATGGAAAGCTTTGAGAAATAAGAAAGTAAAATAAATTTGGAGAAATCAATGAGAAAGAGATGTGTCTTCGGACACATCTCTTTTTTATCAGAATGCAATTTTTTCTTCAATATACTTCTCAAGGTCTGCAATGGGAAGTCTTACCTGCTCCATTGTGTCTCTGTCACGGACTGTCACGCAGCCGTCCTCAACACTGTCGAAGTCATAGGTGATACAGAATGGTGTACCGATTTCGTCCTGACGACGGTATCTCTTGCCGATTGAACCTGCATCATCGTAATCCACATTGAATTTCTTTGAAAGGCTTGTGAAGATTTCTGTTGCCTGTTCATTGAGCTTCTTTGAGAGAGGAAGAATCGCACACTTGAATGGTGCAAGTGTCGGGTGGAAACGGAGAACAACTCTTGTATCGTTCTTTTCAGCATCCACAATCTCCTCATCATAAGCCTCTGTGAGTATTGTGAGGAAGAGTCTTTCAACACCGAGAGAAGGCTCAACAACATAAGGAATATATCTCTCATTTGTTTCCGGATCAAAGTAATCAAGGCTCTTGCCTGATGTGTTGATGTGCTGAGTCAGGTCATAATCTGTTCTGTCTGCGACGCCCCAGAGCTCACCCCAACCGAAGGGGAAGAGATATTCAAAGTCTGTGGTTGCTTTTGAATAGAAGCAAAGCTCCTCAGGGTCGTGGTCACGGAGTCTGAGATTCTCCTCCTTAATGCCTAAGGAATAGAGCCAGTCACGGCAGAAGCCTCTCCAATATTCAAACCACTCAAGGTCTGTGCCGGGCTTGCAGAAGAATTCAAGCTCCATCTGCTCAAACTCACGCACACGGAAGATGAAGTTACCGGGAGTGATTTCGTTACGGAAGGATTTACCAATCTGTGCAACACCGAAAGGAATTTTCTTTCTTGATGTGCGCTGAATGTTTGCAAAGTTAACAAAGATGCCCTGTGCTGTTTCAGGACGGAGATAAAGCTCATTCTTGCTGTCCTCTGTAACGCCCTGGAAAGTCTTGAACATAAGGTTGAACTGACGGATATCTGTGAAATTCTGCTTACCACAGTTCGGACAAGCAATGCCCTTCTCTGTGATGTAATTCATCATCTGCTCATTTGACCAGCCTGCAACATTTGTTCCGTCAAAATCCTCAATAAGGTTGTCTGCTCTGTGACGGGTTTTGCACTCACGGCAATCCATGAGAGGGTCAGAGAAGCCACCAAGGTGACCTGATGCAACCCATGTCTGAGGATTCATAAGGATGGCACTGTCAAGGCCAACATTATATGGGTTTTCCTGAATGAATTTCTTTCTCCAGGCGTTTTTGATGTTGGTTTTGAGCTCAACACCAAGCGGACCGTAATCCCATGTGTTTGCAAGACCACCATAGATTTCACTGCCTGCATAAACGAAGCCTCTGCCCTTGCAAAGAGCAACAAGCTTTTCCATTGATTTCTCTGTGTTTTTCATATCTTCCATCCTTTCAGATGCTTAATAATCATATCAATTGATAATTATATCACAATAAAAATCAATAATCAATAAATATATTCGGAGTCATATTAAAATTTTTCATATAATTGGTCTGTTCTTTTGTTTTTATATAAGATGCCGTGCCTTAACGCCTCACCACCAGCTAACATATCGTTCCGCTATGTTCCCCTTGACATAAATCTCACTTTATTGTAAAATACTAAACTGTTAAATTATGTATTATTAAATCAATTTTGAAACGAGAGTGATTTTATGCATTGGTCAGAAATGATTGCTGACAAAATTATCCGTCGCAACCCTGATAAGGAAGAATATGTCTGCGCTGCAGGTATCAGTCCTTCAGGCTCCATTCACATTGGTAACTTCCGTGATATTGCAACAAGCTACTTTGTTGTGAGAGCACTTATCAAAAAGGGTAAAAAGGCAAAGCTCCTCTTCTCATGGGATGAGTTTGACCGTATGAGAAAGGTGCCTGTTAATGTTGCAGCTATTGACAGCGATATGGAAAAATACATCGGCTGTCCTTATGTTGATGTTAAAAACCCATTTGACACAGAGGAGAAAACCTACGCTGAATATTTCGAGCACGAATTTGAGCGTTCAATCGTGAAATTCGGCATTGATATGGACTATCGCCATCAGGCAGAAATGTACAGAAGCGGTAAATACACAGAACATATTCTCCACTCTCTCAAAAAGAGAGGCGAGATTTTCGATATCCTCGCTTCACACCGTACACAGCCTGTTCAGGAGGGCGAGAGAGAAAATTACTATCCTGTGAGCATCTACTGCTCAGAGTGTGGCAAGGACACAACAAAAATTGTTTCTCTTTCAGAGGATTGCACAAAAGCCGAATACACATGTGCCTGTGGTCATAAGGGAAGCTTTGACTTCACAACAGATTTCAACTGCAAGCTTGCATGGAAGATTGACTGGCCAATGCGCTGGATGTACGAGGGCGTTGACTTTGAACCGGGTGGAAAGGACCATGCCTCTCCCCACGGAAGCTACGATACAAGTAAGGATATTGCAAAACAGATTTTCGGATATGAGCCACCTCTCTTCCAGGGCTATGAGTTCATTGGTATCAAGGGCACAACAGGCAAGATGTCCGGCTCTTCAGGTCTCAACCTTACCCCTGAAACTCTTCTTAAAATCTATGAGCCTGAGGTGATTCTCTGGCTTTACTCAAAGACAGAGCCTCTCAAGGCATTTGATTTCTGCTTTGATGATGGTATTCTCCGTCAGTATTTTGAGTTTGATAAAATGTACAATGCCATCAAGGACGGTACAGCAAACGATGCTCAGAAGGATATCATGTATAACACCACAGTTGGTGACAGACAGCTTGACACTGTTCCAATGAGCCTTCTTGTTCAGCTTGGCAGTGTTGTTGACTTCAACATTCCGATGCTTGAAACTGTTTTTGAAAAAATCGGTACTCCATACAAGGAAACTGAATTTGCAGAGAGACTTTCAAGAGCTAAGTATTGGCTTGAGAACTGTGCTCCTGATCAGGTCAACCGTTTGAGAGACTTCCGTAACTGGGAGGTTTACAGCACACTTTCCGATTCACAGAAGGCTGAGGTTAAGGCTCTGTTTGAGTACATCAAGGAGGGTGGATACAGCCTGGATGACCTCAACAAGAAGCTCTATGCTATTCCAAAGGAAATCAATGGCGAGGATATGGACGAAAAAGCTCTCAAGGCTTTGCAGGGCACATTCTTCAAGAATATTTATAAGCTCCTTATAGACAAAGAGAAGGGTCCTCGTCTTTACCTGTTCCTTTACGCAATTGATCCTCAGAAATATGTTGGTCTTCTTGATTTCTCCTATGAGAAAACTGAGGCTGAAGCACAGGCCGAAGAGGCTGCAAAGGCTGAGGTTGTGGAGGAGAACGAGGACAAGCATGTTTACGGCGAGGCTGATGCTTTTGTTCCCTTCAAGGAAGAGCTTGTTTCTATCGATTATTTTGAGAAGCTTGACCTTCGCGTTTGCGAAATCGTTAAGGCTCAGGAAATCAGAAAATCTCACAGCTGCCTGAAACTCACACTCAATGACGGAAGCGATAAGCCAAGAACAATCGTTTCCTCAATCAAGAGCGAATATACCTGCGAACAGCTTATCGGCAAAAAGATTATTGTTATTGCAAACCTTGAGCCTGCAAGACTCACAGGTGTTGAGAGTCAGGGTATGCTTCTTGCTGCAACAAATGGTGCTTGCGGCTGCCAGGTTGTTTTCCTTCCGGATTGCGTTCCTGCCGGCACACAGATTAAGTAATTATGATAAAATTTGAGAATGTAACAGAAAAGACATTCTCTGCTGTTTATGAGAAAATGGTTGCGGCGTTTCCTCTTGAGGAGCGTCGCACCTTTTCCAACCAGCAAAAATGTCTTAATAACAGAAGCTTTGAGTTTTATGAAATAATTCACGAGTCCAACCCTGTTGGCTTTATCGGATTGTGGAATCTGAACGGCTTTGTGTTTGTGGAGCATCTTGCCATTGACGAGGATAAGCGTTCAGGCGGCTTCGGCACAAAGGCAATTGAGCTTGTAAAAGAGAAATATAATAAGCCCATTATTCTTGAAGCAGAAGCACCCGTAACACCACAGCAGATAAAAAGAATTTCCTTCTATGAAAGACTGGGCTTCAATGTGAATGACTACCCATATCTGCAGCCCTCCTACCATGGTGGCGAGGGTGTTCCCTTGAAAATCCTCAGCTTTCCCTCACCCCTTACGGAGGCTGAGCTTGTAAATTTCAAAAAAGAGACATTAAATTCCGCATATAATATGAAAGGTGATAAAAAATGAAAAACAAAGCACAGAAAATAGTTGTTGCTTCACTTATTTCAGCGCTTATATGTGTTGCAACAATGATAATCAAAATCCCCACTCCCTTAAAGGGCTATGTTAATGCAGGTGACGGCTTTATTCTTGTGGGAGCCTCTCTGCTTTCCCCGGCTTACTCCTTCCTTTCGGCAGCCATTGGCTCTGCCCTTGCAGATGTTTTGTCAGGCTACACCACATACGCCCCTGCAACATTTTTAATCAAGGGACTTATGGGTCTTGTGACAACACTCATTCTCCTTAAGCTCAAGGAGAAAAACTGCAAGTTCATAATGAAGCTTATCCCTGCAATCCTTGCAGAGGTCATTATGGTGCTTGGATATTTCATTTTTGAGGGTATCCTTTACGGCTTCGGTCCTTCAGCTGTGAATATTATTCCAAATGTATTTCAAGGCATTGCAGGAATCATAATCGGTCTTTCTCTTATGGGAATTTTCGAAAAGAAAAAAATCAAGCTTTAAATTCATAGTAAACAGAACGGGATGGATAATATCCGTCCCGTTAGTTTTTTTGTGTATCTTCAGACAGGTTCTGATAATCTGAAGTTTACAAACCTCCTTTTGTGTGATAAAATTAAAAGGTAACGATATGAAATAAGAGAAAAGAGGAATTTCTTATGGGCTATGCATTTATCAGCTACAGCTCCAAAAACCAGAATACGGCTGATGCCTTCCGTCAGCTTTTGAAAAAGAATAATGTGGAAACCTGGATGGCTCCCTATGACATTCCCGCCGGCAGCGAATACGCAGAGGTACTTTATGATGCTCTAGTGGGCTGTGCCTGCCTGGTGCTGCTGCTCACCGATGATTCACAAAACTCTCAGTGGGTAAAAAAGGAAGTTAATATTGCTGTTACCAATTGCAAGACACTCATACCAATAAAGCTTGAGGATATTGAGCTTAACAGCGCAATGAAGCTGTATCTCAACGATCAGCAGATTGTCCCTGTGCGCACCCTGGATGAAAGCTCCGAAAGCATTCATAAGGTGCTGAGAAGCATCATTACCCTCACAGGACAAAAAAACACCTCATCCTTTGCACCTGTTTCCCCGGTAGCTGCAGCGTCTTCAGGAAAGCCAAAAGCTCCGGAAGCTCCAAAAATTTCAACAATCCCCTTCATCCTCCCTAAGGATTCTGTGCGCCTGGTCATGAGCGATGGTGTATATGAGGGCCAGCTTGTGAATGGTAAACGCACCGGCAAGGGCAGATTCACATGGAATGACGGCGATGTTTATGAAGGTGACTTTGTAGAAGGCAAGCGAACCGGCAAGGGGAAATATATCTGGCCCGACGGCAATATATATGAAGGTGATTTTTCAGAAAACAAACGCAACGGTAAGGGTAAATTTTTCTGGGCTAACGGCGATGTATATGAAGGCGACTTTATAGAAGGCGAGCGTACCGGTAAGGGTAAGCTTTTCTGGGCCGACGGCGATGTATATGAAGGCGACTTTATAGAAGGTGAGCGTACAGGTAAAGGAAAATTGGTCTGGGCTGACGGCGAGTATTACGAGGGCGATTTTGTGAATGGTAAGCGTTGTGGAAAGGGCACATATATCTGGTCCAATGGAGATGTCTATGAAGGTGCTTATCTCAATGGCAAACGCACCGGTAAGGGTAAGCTTTTCTGGGCTAACGGCGATTTATATGAAGGCGACTTTGTAGAAGGCGAGCGTACAGGTAAGGGAAAATTTGTCTGGGCTAACGGCGATGTATATGAAGGCGATTTTTCAGAAAGCAAACGCACCGGCAAGGGAAAATATTTCTGGGCTGACGGCGAGTATTACGAGGGCGATTTTGTGAATGGTAAGCGTTGCGGTAAAGGAAAATATTTCTGGACAAGCGGCAATATATATGAAGGTGATTATCTCGATGGCAAGCGCACCGGCAAAGGTAAGTTCACTTGGGCTAACGGCGACATTTATGAAGGTGACTTTGTACACGATAAAATCACCGGCATGGGAAAAAAGACATTTGCCGACGGAACAGTTCAGCAGGGTCGTTTTGAGAACGGAAAGTTTATAGGTTAATTTACAAAAAAGGATGTGTAGAATTTCTACACATCCTTTTTTCCATCCTTCAGAGTACGTCCCTTTCGGTTAGTCTCCTTTGCATTTATTCTGTTTTATCTTTAAGAACGGTATCTGTATGAAAGCATTGTTTGCTCATCAACACAGCTCAACAGAATTCTGCTTTCATTCAACCATATTTTTAACCTTTTCAGGTATGGGCAGGGCTTTGAAGTTATAAAAATTAACTGCATTTTCACCCAGAAGAAGCCTTTTGTTTTTTTCCGAAAGCTCACCTGCTTTCTCAATGAAATCAAGACTCATCTTGTAGGTGATGGCTGTCATTGTGCGGGGATAATCGCTGCCCCACATAAGCTTTTCCCACCCAACAAGGTCTGCTGCCTCCTTTATTGCCTGCACAGCTGAAGGGTACGGATAAAATTCCTCATTGAAAAGCCAGGTTATTCCTCCGCTTTCTATGAAAACATTTTCATTTTTTGCAAGAAGAATCTGCTCCTGCCAATTCTCCCTTGTGACCATTCCGAAATGACCGATTGCAATTTTAAGGTCGGGGAATTTATTTATTATTTCCTGCATCATAGCCGTCTGCTCGTTGCCATCTGCAAGGTCAATGGAAATAAATTTCCCCTCATTGTTTGCTTTATCAAAGCAAGCAATGTGATTAAGAAGATTTTTATCCTGAAGTCTTGATGCACAGATTTTGATTCCGTCAAAGCCACTCACATCTCCAAGAGGCTTTTCCTCGTAGAGAGCACAGATTTTTATTCTGTCGCTTTTACAGGCAAGAAGATAATCATCCTGATTACCGTCAATATACTCCTGAGTGATAACAGCACCACTGACCCCTGCATAATCCATATTGGCAAGAAATCTTTCAATTGTGTTTTCACCATCGGTCATATATGGCGGCATCATCTGACGGACTTCTCCTCCGAAATCACTTTTGCCCCCACCTATATCAACAACAGGCAGACCATTTACCCTGCCCTGCTGTTTTTTCCACAAATGTGCGTGTGCATCAATAATCATAGTGTTACTCCATCTTTAAATATCGCAATTTCACGGTTGCCCAGAAGCTCATTTTTTGTGGGCTCACCATCGCATATTCTCTTAATCAGGGAAAGCAGCTCTTCTGCTCGCTCTTGCTTGTCCCCCACGGCAGAAAAATCAATCCAATGAGGTTTTTTCTCTGCGATTGCATTATTAGATGCAATTTTAACAGTGGGCACTGCACCACCCAGAGGTGTGCCTCTTCCCGTTGTGAAAAGCACAAGATGACAACCAACAGCTGCAAGATTTGTTACCGAAACAATATCATTCCCCGGACCGTTCAGAAGATTAAGACCCTTGCGCCTTATGGAATCACCATAATCCAGCACATCGGTTATGATTGATTTGCCGCCCTTCTGCACACAGCCAAGAGATTTCTCCTCAAGGGTCGTTATGCCACCTGCCTTATTTCCCGGTGACGGATTTTCCGAAACAGGCTGATTATGATCTATAAAATACTGTTTGAAATCATTTATCATCTTCACAGCCTTCCGGAAAACATTATTATTAGCACATCTTTTAAACAGCACGGCTTCAGCACCAAACATTTCGGGGACCTCTGTAAGGACAGCTGTGCCACCCATGGCACAGATGCTGTCTGTAACCAGACCCACAACAGGGTTTGCTGTAATGCCTGAATACCCATCAGAGCCGCCGCACTTGAGACCTATAACAAGCTCATCCACACAAACGGGCTGTCTTTCATCCTTTGCTGCCTGAGCCTTCAGCTCTTCAATAATTCTGATGCCCTCAGAAATTTCATCTGTGCAGTCCTGCACATTGAGAAAACGGATTCTCTTTTCATTCCATTTTCCGAGAGCCTTCTTCATCTCTGAGATGTTGTTGTTTTCACAGCCCAAGCCCAAAACAAGCACACCACCTGCGTTGGGATGCTTAATGAGACCACAAAGAGTTTTTTGTGTTATTGCCATATCATCACCAAGCTGACTGCAGCCATAGGGATGAGAAAAATGTATGGCACCTGTTTTTTTAGCCAGCTGCCCGGCAATGCTGTTAACACATCCGACAGTGGGCACAATAAAAATGTCATTTCTTATGCCTATATTATGATTTTCACGAACAAAGGCGTTGATATAAAACGGCATTTTGAATGGGTTTGGCTCAAACTCCCGCACATATTCATATTCAAGAATTTCACCGAGATTTGTTTTCATGTTATGACTGTGCACAGCCTCACCACGGGAAATATCCTCTGTGGCAACACCTATGGGATAGCCGTATTTTACTATGCTCTCCCCTTTTTTGATATTGCACACAGATACCTTGTGTCCTGTGTCAAGCTCGACGCAGACATTATCTTTTTCGTTGATTTTTACAGTACCCATTTCATTGCTTCCTTTGAGCCGATTTCCGAAATTTTTTCATAATATTCCTCAATGAGTCTTGTCATTGAGGAGATATCTCTCTGCCATAAAGCCTTGTTTGCCAAAATTTTCTCAATTGAGTTATTTCTTATAAATTCAATTGCAGATTGTGAATCCTGTGGGTTGCCGTTTTTGTAATAATAAATGAGAAACGCAAGTGAAAGAGAAAGACACTTTGGGAAACATCCGTATTTCTCTTTATATTCGAGCACCGTGGGGAGCACTCTCACAGAAAATTTACTGATGCTGTTAAGAGAAATGGACTCCCACTTGTGGTGTATATATGGATTTCTGAACCGGTCAAACACACTTTCTGCAAAGGCTCTGCACTCTTCATTGTCACCGATTACGGGAAGAATTTCCTCGTTCATGGCTTTATTGAGGAAGCCGAAGGCTGCTTCATCCTCCATTGCTTCACCAACAGTTTCAATTCCCGAAAGGAGTGCCCCTGCCACCAGAGATGTGTGCGCTCCGTTGAGAATTCTTACCTTTATTTTTTTGTAGGGCTTTACATCCCCTGTCCAGATAACATTGAAGCCACATTTCCTGAGAGGAAGCTCGTTTTCAAAATCACCCTCAATTACCCAAAGATGAAAGATTTCTGCTGTGTCAAGATACTTATCCTCAGGGTGGAGAGCTGCTGTTTCATCTGTGGGATAACCTGTTACAATTCTGTCCACAAGGGTGTTAAGAAATTGGTTTTCATTTTCCACCCACTGTGTAAAGCCTTCTTCCAGCCCCCACAAAGCTGCATAGCGCAGCACACATTCTTTGAGCTTGGTGCCGTTATTATCAATAAGCTCACACGGAAGAAGCACAAAGCCTTCCATGTTGTTTTTATATCGTCTGTAAAGAAGCTGTGTCACCTTTCCGGGAAAGGAAAGGCAAGGCTTATCCTCAAGAGAACAGCTCTCATCAAAGGCAATGCCTGCCTCGGTTGTGTTCGAAACAATGAACCTGAAATCAGGATTGTCTGCAAGGGAGATAAAGGCTTCAAAATCCTTGTATGGGTCAACACAGCGCGACACGGACTCCACGAGAGTGTGCTCACACCTTGTTTCACCCTTTTCAATTCCACGAAGGTAAAGATTATATTTACAGCCCTGCTCAGAAAGACCCTGAACCTTGCCACCTGCACGGGGCTGAACAATAACAGCCCTTCCGTCATAGAGCTTTTCTGTGTTCATCCGATGAAGAAAATAATCGAAAAATCCACGGAGAAAATTGCCCTCACCAAACTGAATTACTGTTTCTTTCATATCAATCACCGATTTTTATAATAAGCTTTGCAAGCGTGCCATCATTATCGGCAAGTGCCTTGAAGGCAGAAAGAGCATCTGCCATATCATAGACACCACTCACCATTTTCATGACATCTGCCTTGCCTGATGATACAATGTCAATGTTGTTTATAAAGTCTTTCTCAAGGGCATTTCTGCTGCCGAAGATGTTAAGCTCCTTCTTGAGAATAATTGAGTGAAGGAAGGTAGTGTCTCTCTTTCCGTTACCGATTAAGACGATGCTTGCGCCGAATGCTGCATTATCAATGCAGCCAAGGAAGGTTTCCGGTGCACCACAAGCCTCAATGCACACATCAAAGCCATTACCATTTGTGAATTCCCTTGTGAACTCTTCAAGAGACTGTGTTTTTGTGTTCACAACACCATCTGCCCCATATTCTGTTGCAAGAGCAAGACGGTTATCAAGAATGTCTGCCACCACAATTTTGTTGCATTTCTGCTTTGCTGCAAGTAATGCAAAAAGACCGATTGGACCTGCACCGAGAACAAGAACATTATCTGTTTTCTTTATCTCGCACCTTGAAACGGCGTGCTGAGAAATTGAGAATGGCTCAATAAGTGCAAGCTCCTGTGCTGAAAGACCCTTACCAGCATAGATTCTTTCAACAGGCATTGAAATATATTCACAAAAGGCACCATCACGCTGCACACCCATTGTCTGATTATCTGTGCAGCAATTCACAAGACCTCTTTCACAGGAATAACAGCTCCCACAATTGAAATATGGATTGCAGGTAACAATATCTCCTGCCTTGAGACCCTTGTCATTTTCAGGAATTGATACAATCTCTGCCGAAAACTCATGACCGGGGATTCTCGGATATGTGGTAAAGGGCTGGTTACCTGTAAAGGATGCCACATCTGCACCACAAATGCCAACATATCTTACCTTAAGAAGAGCTTCGCCTTCTTTAACATCAGGCATGGGCACTTCTCTTATTTCTATGTTGTGAGGACTTGAAATAACGATTGCTTCCATTTTATTTACCTTCTTCAATGTATTTTTTATTCCAGATGATACCTGTTTTGAGAGGTGCACCCTTACAATATATCTTATTTTCATAAGCATCCAACGGATCGCTGATGAATTCTTCCTTATCTATGAGCTCCACAACCTCATCATAGCGGCTGTCCACAAGCACATCAATTGCCTTTTCCATGTGCTCCTGACGGAAATTGATGGATGCAAATATAAGGTGATTTTCAAAACCAAAGGGCATTGTATCGTATGTAACCCTTGGACCTAATGAAAAGCTGTTGTAGATTCCGTTACAGCCCAGCACCTTGTGCTCAAATGCAATTCTGTGCTCAACCTCGGAGCCACTTGTGCCCACAAAGAGGGTTGCTCTGCCACCGAGAAACTCAATAATTTTTTTCGCTGTTTCTTCCTCGGAAAGACCTGCTGTGCAGAGATATTGCGCATTTACGGTTTCCTTCGAGAATGAAACCTTTCTGCTGGCTTCATCGCTTCTGCCAACAAAGAGAATCTTTGCATTTTTGTGGTGTCTTCTTATCTGGTCTGCAATGAAAAGACCTGTCATACCAAGACCAAAAACAACAGTTCTTTCAAAAGTCTCTTCCTTTGCAAGAAGCCTTGCTTCCTCTTCGGAGCATTTGTGCTTTGCCATCTTCACACGGAAATTGTGAGCAGCACCCAAATCCTCCATTCTTTCAAGCTGAAACACAGCGCACGCGTACGGATCAGCAAAGGAAAGCCGTTTTGCAACGCTTAACGGGAGCTTTCTGAGTCCCTCATATTTTTGGGGAAGATGCAGAAGCATATCAGGATTAAAATAGTTTTTGTCGCAGAAAAGACCATCTGCCTTGTCGCAGCCATATTCAAAATATGTTTCGTCCTCTGTGTAGCGAGTGGGGTCATAGCTGTCTCCGCCACGAATAAGAACAATGGCAAAACGATTTTCAGACGGAACCCAGACAACACCCTCATGACCATTGATAAGTCTTGACTCGCCCTCGGGAAATTTAGCACAGAGCTTGTGCTGTCTTCCCATTTTCATCAATTCAAAATCTGTGCCGCAGAAGCCCTGAAAAACAGGAAATGCCTCCACACCCTCAAGGGCAGGCTCACCACGAAGCCTCTGCCTTGCAGGATTGATTAAATTGATTTCACCATATCTGATTGGTTTTGCTTCATCGTTCTGAAAATATGTACCGTAGGTTTTCATAATTGCTCCTTTTTAGATGACAGATGCCGGAACTTATAATTTTCCGAGACAGAGCTTCCTTGAAGCTCCTCACTCCGACTTGTTGTGTCCCGACACCGAAGCTGTATGAGATACGACGAAAAATCGCCTCTTGTTAATTCTTTCTGCACCGTAATAATTTGCAAGATTTGGATGAAGAGCGCAGGTTTGAAATTCGATGGCGTATGCGATACACCGAAAATCGCCTCTTGTTAATTCTATCTGCACCGTAATAATTTGCGAGATTTGGATGAAGAGCGCAGGTTTGAAATTCGAAGGCGTATGCGATACGCCGAGAATAAAAACCAAGCTATTCGCCAAAGCTCGGAAATTATTTTCCTACGCAGAAGTTACGGAACACTTCATCCACCACCGTCTCCGTTGCTTTTTCACCTGTGAGAACGGAGAGATTTTCAATGGCACAATCAATACAGACATTAACAGCATCGGGCGTGATGCCCATTGCAATGCCCTGAAGCGCCTCTTCAATGTTATCTGCAGCCTTCTTGACACAAACGCGCTGTCTTTCGGTAGTTATAAGTGGTGCTGCAGGATCGAAGCCTGCAGTACCAACAACTGCTTCAATGGCACTCACGAGGCTTTGCATATTAAGATTTTCTTTTGCTGAAATTTCAACTATGGTCTTTTTTGTGAGTGTGGAAAGCTCTTCTTGGTCAAGAAGCCTTTCTCCGTCTGTTTTGTTAATTACCACAACACAGTTTTTCTCCTCGCAAAGAGAAAGAAGCTCCTTGTCATCCTGCGAAAGAGGGTGCTGTGCGTCAAGTACCATAAGCACAAGACTTGCTCTGTCAAAGCGTTCTCTTGCACGGGACACACCAATTTTCTCAATTTCATCATCTGTGTTGGTTCTTATTCCTGCCGTGTCTGCAAGGCGAAGAGTGATGTTACCAACCCTGACAGTCTCCTCAAGAACATCTCTTGTGGTGCCTGCAACGGATGTGACAATTGCTCTGTCTGTTCCCGAAAGAGCATTAAGAAGAGTGGATTTCCCCACATTTGGTCTTCCCACAATGGCTGTGTCAACACCGTCAAGAATTGCCTTACCTGCATCAAAGCCTGAAAGAAGCTTATCCAGTGACGCCTTCACCTGAGTGAGTGTCCCGGTCATCTGCTCATCGGACAATTCATCTATTTCATCATCGGGATAATCAACCCAGGCTGCCATAAAGGCTGCTGTGATTGCAAGCTTTTCTCTGCAGGAAAAAATTTCTCTGCTCAGAGCTCCGTCAAGAGCATTGAGTGTTGCTGCACGGGCTTCTTCGCCGGATGCAGAGATAAGAGACATAACAGCCTCTGCCTCATTAAGGTCCATTTTCCCGTTAAGGAAAGCTCTTTTCGTGAATTCACCCGGCTCTGCAGGGCTTGCACCTGCCTCAAGCACTGCACGAAGAACTCTTTGCATAATGTAAAGACCTCCGTGACAGCTCAGCTCCACAACATCCTCACCCGTGTAGCTTTTTGGTGCTCTGAAAACAAGAGCCACTGCATCGTCAATGGGAGTTTCACCGTCATAAACCTTGCCGTAAAGGGCAGAATAGCCTGAAAGGGATGATAATTTCTTTCCCGACAAAGCAGAAAAAACGCTGTCCCCTATGGTCAGCGCATTTTCACCTGATATTCTTACTGTTCCTAAACCTGCCGCCGCCTGAGGGGTGGCAATAGCTGCAATTGTTGACATAATTATCTCTTTCCCGTGGAGCCGAAGCCACCGTCTCCACGCTGGGTTTCATCTAATTCCTCAACCTCTTCAACGGGCATCATGGAAACGGGCATTATAACCATCTGGGCAATTCTTTCGCCCGGCTGAATTGTATATGCCTCCCTTTTCTGATTGATGACACCAACCATAATTTCACCACGATAGTCGCTGTCAATTACACCAACTGAATTGAGAAGACCGATTCCGTGCTTGACTGCTATGCCGCTGCGTGGGAAAACAAATGCTCCATATTCAGCAGAGGGCAAAGCAATTGCAATGCCTGTGGGGATGAGAGCTGTATCCCCGCAATTGAGGGTGATTTCTTCATCTATGCAAGCGCAAAGGTCAAGACCTGCGCTGCCCTGAGTACCTCTTGCGGGTACCTTTGCATTTTCTTTTAATTTTTTTATCTTTAAGTTTTCCATTTTACCAAAGCCTGCCTGTTGTATCATTGTTGCCGTTAGAGGTCTGAAGCTTCAATCTCTCAACCTCACGCTTATAGAAATCTCTTTCACTTTTTGCCTGGGCAGCATCCTCAAGATATGCTTTAAGCTGTGCTCTGAGTGAATCTGCATTTCCGCTGTTTTTTGATGCATCGTCTGCAAACTGAAGGGCTGCAAGCACTGCTGCCTGTGTTGTGGAAATATGTGAGCCCTTTGTGATTGATTTGATTCTCATATCAAGCTCGTGGGCAAGAGACTGCATATATTCTGCTGATTCTTCGGAAACAATTCTGTATTCCTCACCGGCAATTACAAGGCTGTGAACTTTTTTCTCCATAGAAACCATCCTTTAACTTAATGTAACAAAATTATATATTATTTTGTATTTTTTTACAACTACTATATATTGTGAAAATTCACCGATTGTACACAATTTATCTGTTGATATTTATAACAGAAGTTGATATAATGATTGTAATTTGACGAAACGCAGTCGCGTTTCGCAAAAGCCGATTTTATCGGCTTTTAGCAAAATTGTTTTTTTTAATACAATTTTGCATTACACTCATTGAAAGGATTATAGTCGAATTTTCGAAGAAAATTCGATACCAAATCGTAATTTGGTATCGAAACAGTGTAATTTTACACTGTTTCGACTAACTATAATCGTTATAATGACAGTGGTATTACATAAGAAATCATCAGGAAAGGAACGCTTATGGAAAACTTCCCCAATAATGGTGCTCCCGTAAACCCTTTCGCTCAGTCTCAGAACACAATTCCACCACAGCAGCCGATTCAGACTGCTTACCCTCAGCCGGTTTACACTGCACAATATCCACCACATTTTACAAACGGGGCATATCCCCCACCATCATACACACCACGATACAATCCTGCACCGTCAATCCCTGCAGGACAGTCTCCCTCTGCCATTTACTATGCTAACCAGAACGGTGCACCTCAGTATCACTATGGTGCTGCTATTCCCAATGTTGCATTCAACAACGAATATTACGAAGAGCAGAGAAAGAAATTTGAGAAACGCCGTGAAGCAGAAAAGAAGATAAGGACGATAGGCAACATCACGGGTGCTATCCTTCTTGCCTATCTGTTCATTTCCAATATGATTTCTCTTCTTTTCTTCTTTGACTCTGTTTCAGATTTCTATGACGCCTCACTTAACGGAAAAAGCTTCTTCAATATGATTTACTCCTTTATTGTGGTGGGCGGCACAATGCTTGGTGCAGCCATCTTCCTGAAGAAGCACGCAAAAAATCAGGCAAAGCTCACAGACGGGGTGGATGTTTTCTCCTTCAGCAGTAAGCTTTCTGCCCCCAAAAATCCACTTAAGACAACGCTTCTCATTATCATGAGCTTCGGTGGATGTATGCTTGCAAACTTCTTTACAAACATCATCTTCACCATTTTCTCAATGTTTGGCATTTATTCTTCATATACCTCCAACGAATACCCCACAACCATAATGGAAATCATCATGCTTGTGGTCTCCACGGCGGTTATCCCTGCGCTTATTGAGGAATACACCTCACGAGGCATTTTAATGTCTCACATGAGAAGGTACGGTAACACCTTTGCAATTTTTGCGTCTGCCTTTTTCTTCGGAGTTATGCATGGCACTGCTGCACAGATTCCCTTTGCATTTATCTGTGGTCTTTTCTTCGCATACAGCGTTATTGCTTCAGAAAGTCTGTGGACAGGTATTATAATCCACGCACTCAACAACTCTCTTTCCTGCATCTATTCTGTGCTTATGACACTTGCAGATGAGGAAACTGCAGACACCTTCTACAGTGTAACCTCCATAGGCGTGATTCTTCTCGGCATTGCAGCCTTCCTTATTTATTACAAGCTTTATAAGGATGATGGTGTGTTTAAGTTCAAGGGCGATGCAAACGAGCTGACAGACGGTCAGAAAATCGGCACATTCCTTAAAAGCCCTGTTCTGATAGTTGCAACAGCTGTTTATTTTATTCAATCGATCTTCACCCTCACAACAACGCCACCACCGGGAAGCTGATATGAAACGGGAGTTTATGCTTGAGGCGCTGCGTCTCTCACGGGAGGCAGCACAGAATGGCGAGGTGCCTGTGGGTGCTGTTGTTACCATTGGTGACAAAATCATAGGCAGAGGAAGAAACACCAGGGAAAAAGACAAAAATGCACTTTGTCACGCCGAAATTCAGGCAATAGACCAGGCGTGCAAGCGTCTTGGAGGCTGGCGTCTGTGGGAATGTGACATCTATGTTACACTTGAGCCCTGCCCCATGTGTGCAGGTGCTATCATAAACGCGAGATTTGGCAATGTATATTTCGGAGCCTATGATACTAAAAATGGTGCTTGTGGCTCAGTTACAAATCTTTTCACAAAGAATTTCAGCTACACACCTTCTTTTCAGGGTGGTATCATGCAGGAGGAGTGCTCTCTTGTTCTCAAGGAGTTTTTTGAGAGCCTTCGCAAAAGAAAAGAAACAAAAAAAAATACTTCTTTGAAGGAGACAGCAAATATGGAGAAAATCGCAAGCTTCACAGTTGACCACACAAAGCTTTTGAGAGGTATGTATATCTCCCGAATTGACGGTGATGTGGTAACTTATGACATAAGAACAAGAAAACCGAATGTTGAGGAGGTTATGAAGAACGGAGCAATCCACACTCTTGAGCACCTTTTTGCAACATTTGTAAGAAACAGCAAATTCAAGGACAACATCATCTATTTCGGACCAATGGGATGCAGAACAGGCTTCTATTTCCTTACAACAGGGATGACTCACGGCGAAGCACTTGCCCTCACTCAGGATGCACTTGGATTTATTGAAAGCTTTGAGGGCGATGTTCCCGGTGTGAGCGCTGTTGAATGCGGCAACTACCGTGATCACGACCTTGAGGGTGCAAAAAAGGAAGCTGCTGCCCAGAAGGAAATCCTCAAAAGCTGGACAACAGCAGACATGATTTATTGATATTCGCCAGGTGTGAAAAAAGTCACCATCGTGAGATGGTGACTTTTATTATTTCTCTTCTGCAGCCTTCTTCTTTTCTGCTTTTCTTTTTCTGAGCTTATAAGAGTTAAGCTCCTGCACACATTCATCAGGCAAATCGCAATCGCCGACAGAAAGCACATGCTTGTTGTAAAGACCCTTGAAGTTTGAGCCACCTGTGGTGAGAATTTTTTTCTTCTTTGCATATTTCGCAAATTCTGCCTTATCCTCGTCGCTCATCTCGGGAGTGTAAATTTCGATACCATCGAGACCTGCTTCCACAAGCTGGTCCAGAAGCTTTTCATTTTTGCACTTCTGTGGGTTTGCAAGCACTGCAATACCACCTGCCTCGTGAATTGCTTCAAGGATTGAGAAAATGTCCTCATAGTCAGGCACATGGTTAATGGAGCCCTCCTTATCCTTTGAGAAAAGCTGCTTGTAAAGGTCGCCATAGATTCTGTCTGCAAAGCCATTTTCAATGAGCGCCTGCATAATGTGGACCTTGAAAATGTTTGTGGAGCCTGATGCACACTTGGCAACAAATTCAGGTGTTATTGGATATTTCTGTGCTGTTTTGAGCACCATAAGGTGAGAGGATTTCTTTCTGATAAGCGAGCTTCTTCTGCAAAGACCCTCAAGTCTGTCAGGGAAATCGGGCTTATAGCAAAGCATATGTATTTCCTGTCCGTTTGTTTTGTCTGTTCCTGAAAGCTCAACGCCCGGTATAACAGTCACACCGTGTCTCTCGCCGATAACCTTTCCTCTGACAGTACCCGCAAGACAGTCATGGTCTGTAATTGCAATTGTTGTAACGCCTCTCTTTTTAGCAAGCAGAATCAAATCTTCAATTCCGAGAGAGCCATTTGATAATTTGGTGTGCAAATGTAAGTCTGCTGACAAAAGAATCCTTCCTTCCATTCTTCTCCGTGAGAATTATTTTGTTTCCATATTCCTACCCTGATACAGCCGGGAGATGTGCCGGAAAACCGCAAAATTTGTTACCGATACAAAAACAGCACACATACCCCGAATATATCGTCATATCAATATTTTACTACCTTTATCCGGAAATTTCAAGAGATTTTTGTGTTTTAATACGAAATTAGACCATTATTTTTGGTGTATATTAACATTTTATAGGTTTGATTTTTGCATCGTGGTATGGTATTATTCTACTATGAGTAATTTTGTTTATGTAGCATTGAGTGGTGGCGTGGACTCTGCCGCCGCTGCAATAATTCTTAAAGAGCACGGGTACAATGTCCGTGGCGTTATTCTGCGTCTTAAGCCTCTTGACGGCGCAGATGAAGATATCAGAGACGCTCAGCTTGTGGCAGATACCCTCGGAATCCCCTTGGATATTATTGACGAAAGAGAAGCCTTTAAATCAATCACAGATTATTTCTGTGAATCATACATGCAGGGTCTCACACCAAACCCCTGTGTGCTTTGCAATCCCACAATCAAGTTCGGGAAGCTCGTAAAGTATGCCAGAGAGCAGGGTGCACAATTTCTGGCAACAGGTCATTATTCGCAGATTATTGAAGAAAATGGCACTTTCGGCATAAAAAGAAACCCATCAAGCAAGGACCAGAGCTATTTTCTTTCAAGGCTCAATCAGGAAATTCTCTCCTTTGTGAAATTCCCCCTGAGCACATATTCAAAGGATGAAATCCGTCAGCTTGTGGAGAAGCACAACATTCCCGTTGCCCATAAAAAGGACAGTCAGGAGGTCTGCTTCATCCCTGATAATGATTACATTTCATTCATTGAAAGAGAGAAGCACCCCAAGGCAATTCCCGGTGACTTTATTTCCCCTGCGGGAAAGAAGCTTGGCACTCACAGTGGAATCTATAAGTACACAATCGGTCAGAGAAAAGGTCTGGGCGCCTTCGGAAAGCCTATGTATGTGCTTTCAATCGACCCGAAGCTGAACACTGTCACAATAGGCGACAATGCTGATTTATTCAAAAGTGAAATATTCATTGAGGATGTGAGCTTTATTTCGGGAAATGCTCCTTCGCTGAGCTTTCCATGTCAGGTGAAAATCCGTTGTGCAGCAAAGCCTGCCGACGCCCTGCTGACTCTCACAGAGAGTGGCGCAAAAATCACCTTCTCAGCACCTCAAAGAGCAGCTGCACCCGGTCAGACAGCAGCTATATATATTGACGATATTCTTTTAGGAGGAGGCACTATATGCAATCCTTAAAAAAGCTTTATAAAACCGGCATCGGACCCTCAAGCTCACACACCATGGGTCCACAGTATGCCGCAGAATATATTAACGAAAAATATCCCGATGCAGATTTTGTGAAGGTTATTTTATACGGCTCACTTGCTCTTACAGGTGAGGGACACGGCACTCACACTGCACTTTCCTCAACACTCAAGGCAAAAAATGAAATTGTCTTTGACACAGAGCAAAAGGAGCTGCCTCACCCCAACACACTTGATTTTCTTGTGTTTGATGCTGAAAAAAACCTGCTTGATACGGTCCGTGCCATGAGCATTGGTGGTGGTGAAATCCGAATTGAAGGACAACCCTCCGTTACTGCACCTGAGGTTTATCCGCAGAAAAACTTTGAGGAAATCAAGGAATATTGCCTCATAAACCACCTTAAATTAAGTGACTATGTGGCAAAATATGAGGGCGAAGAAATTTTCCCGTTCCTTAAGACAGTGTGGGAAAGAATGAAGCTCACTGTCCGTGAGGGTCTTGCAGCAGAGGGTATTCTCCCCGGTGGACTTGAGGTTGAAAGAAAAGCAAAGTTTCTTTACGCACAGCGTCACATGGACGAAACTCCTGAAACAAGAGAAAACAGACTTGTTTGTGCCTACGCATTTGCCGCCAGTGAGCAGAATGCAGGTGGAGGAATAATCACAACTGCACCCACCTGTGGTGCTTCAGGCGTGTTGCCTGCTGTGCTTTACTATATGCAGGAGAAGAAGGGCTTTACCGATTTTGAAATGGCAAAGGCTCTTGCAGCCGCAGGCGTTATCGGTAATGTTGTGAAGCAGAATGCATCAATCAGTGGCGCAGAGGCAGGCTGCCAGGCAGAAATCGGCACAGCCTGCTGCATGGCTGCAGCAGCTCTTGCAGAATTACACTTCATGGACCTTGACCAGATTGAATATGCTGCAGAAAACGCAATGGAGCACTATCTGGGTCTTACCTGTGACCCGGTCTGCGGCTTGGTGCAGATCCCCTGCATTGAAAGAAACGCTGTGGCAGCAATGAGAGCAATCAATGCATTATCTCTTGCGAACTTCCTTACATCCACAAGAAAAGTGAAATTCGACACAGTTGTTGACACAATGTATCAGACAGGCAAGGATTTAATGCACAAGTACAGAGAAACAAGCGAGGGCGGTCTTGCCCTTAACTATGAAGCATAACAATTAAAAGTAGGGTGAAATGAGTTATCCGAACCTGCCTAAAAGCTAATCTTTTCAAGTCTTTTCGGTGTTTCGGTCTTGAAAGGCGTCAGCCTATCTTCGCCCTCAACGCCAAAAATCCAATGAAAATCTTTTGCTTTTAGGTCGAAGA
>JAFODQ010000111.1 GCA_017380615.1 Clostridia bacterium
CTTCTCTTAATTTGAGTATTTCTTTTTCATAATCCTTTATATGTAGATAATTTCTAGGCATAAAAACTCCTCCTATGGTAGTTTTATTCTACCATAGGAGGTCGTTTTTTTCTATTGTCCGTTTTTACTGGACTTGTTCAAAATGCAGTCGGTTTTATTTTATGGCAAAATGGAGATAATATTACAAAATAATATTAAGGTGGAATTATTATGCTGACGGAGAATATTTTAAAAGAAGCTGAAGCAATGCAGGATGAATTGGTTGAAATAAGAAGATATCTTCACAGTAATGCTGAGATTGAATTTCAGTTGGATGAAACAGTGAGATATGTTAAAGCGAAACTTGCTGAGTATGGATGCGATTTTGCAGACTGTGGCAACAATGGTGTTGTTTGTAACATTGGAAAAAATAATGGGGATAGCTCAATCCTTTTAAGAGCAGATATGGATGCCTTGCCCGTGAAGGAGGCAAGTGGTCTTGATTTTGCTTGTGATAACGGAAATATGCATGCTTGTGGTCACGATATGCACACTGCAATGCTCCTTGGCGCAGCGAAGCTTCTGAAAAAATATGAAGCGGAAATGAAATGTAATGTAAAGTTAATGTTTCAGCCTGCAGAGGAAACACTATCAGGTGCAAAAAATATGATTGACAACGGAGTTCTTGAAAAACCGTGTGTCAAATGTGCAGCAATGCTTCATGTTATGTCAGGTGTGCCCATAAAGACCGGCACCTTCGTTGTGTCAAGTGGGGGAATAGGAGCACCTGCAGCTGATTATTTTACTATAAATGTTCAGGGTAAGGGGTGTCATGGTTCAACACCTCAGCAGGGAGTGGATGCTCTTACAATTGCAGCTCATATTCTTATTGGTCTTCAGGAAATTTCTTCTCGTGAATTGGGTGTTTCAGATGAAGTGCTTGTAACAATAGGCTCGCTTCACGGAGGCACTGCAGGCAATGTGATTGCAGATACAGCAACTCTTCAGGGGACAATGAGAGCATATAGCGATGATTTAAGAGAACGCATCAGGAAAAGAATTTCGGATATTTCCGAATCAATCGGCTGTGCTTATAGGGGGAAGGTTTGTGTAAGCTTTGGGAGTGGCTGTCCGACCTTGAAAAATGATAGTGAATTATCTGTGATGTTTGAGAATTCTCTTGTTGAATTGTTTGGGAAAGAAATGGTGTTGAATTCCGATACAATCGGACAACGATCCTCCCGCAGTGGTGGCTCGGAGGATTTTGCATATATAAGCAATCAGGTGCCATCTGTTATGATTGCTCTTGCGGCAGGAGAACCGGAAAAAGGTTTTCAGTATCCTTTGCATCATCCTAAAGTAATGTTCGATGAGAGTGTTTTGTGTAAAGGTGCTGCAGCTTTAACATTTATTGCATTAAATACACTTTAAATTTCAGGAAATATATGTTAAAATAAAGTATAATATAATCTGGAGGGTTAATTATGCCATATATCAATCTTAAAACAACAAAGACAGTTTCAGCTGAATCTTGTGAAATGATTAAATCAGCCTTCGGAAAGGCTATTGAATGCTTTCCGGGCAAAAGCGAAGCGTATCTCATGGTAGGTATTGAGGATGGCGCAAAGCTTTGGTTCAGAGGTGATGCATCATCAGACAGCGCTGTTGTTGATGTTGAGCTTCTTGGCTCTGTTAATTCAGCAGCGAGTGAAAATATGACAGTGGAAATTTGCAATATTCTTGAAAAAGAACTCGGTATTTCACCTGACAGAGTGTATGTAAAATACAAAGGCTACACTGATTGGGGCTGGAATAAAATGAATTTCTGATTCACATCTGTTTGGTGTGCAATTCCGTTGACTTTATGTGAAATTTTTGGTAAAATATAAATGAATATAATATCATTTTACTAAAAACGGAGGTATTATTATGGGTATAAACGAATTTGCTGCAAAGGCTGTCCGTTCAATCGGTCGCAAAAGCGGTAAAAAGTTATTGAAAAAAATGGGTCCTGCTCCTGCATTGCCAAGAGAGCTGCCCACTGTTATAACCGGTGAAAAGTATGTTTGCGGATATTCCTCAAGGGTTGTTATGCCTGAGGACATCCATGCGAAAAAATATTGGATTGCAGGTCACGGTATGGGTCATGTTATCGACAGTGTTCACGACCCAATTACTGTAAGTGCTATGTGGATTGGAGCAGATGATAACGGTGGTTATGTTCACATCGCTGCAGATATCATCGGCTTGACAAATTTCGAGCTTAATCTTGTTCGTGACAATCTTAAGGATTTCATGGCAGACAGCAAGTGTGCAGGTGTATTCCTTTCTTGCTCACATACTCACGCAGGCTTTGATACTGTTGGTTATTGGGGTCAGCTTTACAAGCTTCAGACAGGTAAAGATAAAGCTTATATGGAGCTTCTTCTTAAGTCTCTTGAGGAGGTTGTAAGAGAGTGTTATACAAATCGTAAGCCAGGTAAGCTTTATATTGGCAAGACTCATGTTCCGGGTGCACAGCTTGATAAACGTGAACCAATCATTCTTCACGATGTTCTCACAAGAACCCGCTTTGTTCCTGAGGATGGCTCAGTAGAAACCTGGTTTATCAACTTTGCAGCTCATCCAAACACCTTAGGTGGCAGCAACCGTACAGTGAGTGCTGACTATCCATACTGGCTCAGAAAGTCAATCAACGATGCAAAAGAGACCAATGTTCTTTTCGGTCCCGGTATAATCGGTGGTGTTGACCCCGGCGATTATTCAGAAGATGTGTGGGAGAGAACACAGACTCAGGGCGAAACTCTCGGCAAGGCTGCTCTTGAAATTACCGATGATGCTGAGATGCCTGTTGAAATCACTGTTTGTCAGCACAAATATTATTCTCCTGTTGATAATGGTCTTCTTGCACTCATGGTAACAATCGGAGCATGCTCAGGTCAGCGTTATCCTTGTGATAAGGGCGACCTCGGTCTTGCTCTTCTCACAGAGATGGTTTACATAAAGCTTGGTACACAGCAGATTCTTATGCTTCCGGGTGAGCCATTCACAGAGGTTGTTTATGGTGGATCGCCTGATGCCGATAAATCAGCAACAGGTAAATCTAACAGCATCAACCCAACACCTATCATAGATATCGTTGGTGACAAGGAGCTTCTCGTATATGGTGTTGCAAATGATATGACAGGCTATTGTGTAGCTCCTAATGACTACATTCTCCACGAAACTCAGGCTTACATTGAGCAGGGTAGAGATATCTATGACAGAAGACACTATCATGAAACAAACTCTCTCGGCTATCTTACAAATGAGGCAATTGCAGAGAATGTTGCTGAATTGATGAAGCGTGTTAAATAAATTTATGAAATAAATGAAAGGGAGTATTCGTACTCCCTTTTCAGTATATATTGAGGTTATAAAGATGTATATAAATTCACAGGTGTTTACAAAACACCCTGAAACAACAGCCACACAAAAGGAGATGGATAGCTATCTCTTTCTTGAAAGCAATGGTGTTGAATATATCCGTGCAGAGCACGATGAAGCTGCAACAATTGAGCTTTGCGAGGAAATTGAGAAGGTTATTGATGCAAAAATCTGCAAAAATCTGCTTCTTTGCAACCGTCAGCAAACAAAGTTTTACATGCTGCTTATTCCCGGTGATATGGTGTTTAAAACAAAGTATCTGTCTGCCCAGATAAATTCTGCTCGTCTCTCCTTTGCAGGGGGAGATAAGATGGAGGAGCTTCTGAATGTGACACCGGGCTCTCTCACGGTTCTTTCGCTTATGTATGATAAGAATAAAGAGGTTGAGCTTCTTATTGAAAAGAATGTTTTCAAGGAAAAATATTTTGGTTGTCATCCTTGTGTTAATTCTGCAACTGTCCGTTTTCTTACTGCAGACTTGAAGGAGAAAGTGCTTCCTGCTTTGGAAAGAGAATACACAGTTGTTGATCTGGAGTGTCCTGAAGATGAAGCGTAAGGCAGTTTTGTTTGATCTTGACGGGACAATTCTTGATACCTTGGGCGACTTATCAAATAGTGTTAATTTTGCCTTGCAGGAAAATAATCTTCCGCCTCGCAGCATTGATGAGGTGAGAAGCTTTGTTGGTAATGGCATTCGTCTTCTCATTGAAAGAGCAGTTCCCGAAGGCACCGACACATGTGTCGTTGATAAGTGCTTCAACGATTTCAAAAAACATTACAAAGACAATTCTGCAATTCTGACCAAGCCGTATGATGGTGTTATTGAGCTTGTGAAGATTTTGAGGGGCAAAGGCTATAAGACAGCTGTTGTGTCTAATAAGGCAGATTTTGCTGTTCAGTCTCTCGTTGAACAGTATTTTGAGGGTCTTTTTGATTTCGCTGTAGGTGAAAAAGAGGGTGTAAGAAGAAAGCCCAGTCCCGATTCTGTTTATTCTGTTTTAAAGGATATGAATATAAATCCAGACGAAAGCATATACATAGGTGATTCGGAAGTTGATGTTGAAACCTCTCGCAATGCAGGTGTTGAATGCGTCTGCGTTACCTGGGGCTTCAGAGACAGAGAACTCCTTGAAAAGGAAAAGCCTGATTATATCGCAGACAGCATAAGTGAAATATTAGAAATAATAGGTGAGTAATATGAAAGTTTTATTGGTTAATGGTGCGCCACACGAAAAGGGCTGCACATACACAGCTCTTTGTGAAATTGAAAAAGAGCTTAATAATGAGGGTGTTGAAACAGAAATATTCTGGCTTGGTAACAAGCCTGTGAGAGGTTGTATCGGTTGTGGAGGTTGTGCATCCAATGGTAAAAGATGCGTTTTCGACGATGATGTTGCAAATGTACTCATAGATAAAGCAAAGGAAGCCGATGGCTTCATTTTTGGCTCTGCCGTTCATTATGCTGCTCCTTCGGGTACGATTTGCGCTGTTCTTGACAGAGCCTTCTATGCTGGTGCAACAAATTTTCGTTATAAACCGGGTGCAGCAATTCTCAGCTGTCGCAGAGCAGGATCGACAGCTGCCTTTGATGTGCTTAATAAGTATTTCACAATCAGCAGTATGCCTGTTGTTTCATCCGGCTATTGGAATATGGTGCATGGTGCAAAGGCAGAGGATGTTCTTAAGGATGAAGAGGGTCTTCAGATTATGAGAACACTTGGTAAAAATATGGCTTGGCTTCTTAAATGCATTGAGAATGGAAAGCAGAATAATATCCTTCGTCCGGCATCGGAAGCAAAAATACGCACTAATTTCATCAGATAATTGATTTTATCTATTTATAGTGATATAATTTTAAGGTATAAATTTTTGAAAGGATGTTCTTTATGAACGATATTAATGCACTTTACAAGGTCTGGAAAGAGAAGGCAGTGCTTGATGCTGATTTGCAGGATGAATTGTCAGCAATCGATGGCAAGCAGGAAGAAATTCTTGACCGTTTTTATAAAAATCTTGAGTTTGGCACAGGTGGTCTTCGTGGCGTAATTGGTGCCGGCACAAACCGTATGAATGTTTACACAGTAGGTCAGGCAACGCAGGGACTTGCCGATTATCTTAATGAGGCGTTTGATGAGCCTTCTGTTGCAATTGCATACGATTCACGAATCAAGTCAGATGTTTTTGCTGAGTGTGCTGCAGGTGTTCTTGCAGCAAACGGAATCAAGGTGTATATCTATCCGGAGCTTATGCCAACACCAATGCTTTCATTTGCAGTGAGAAGATTGGGCTGCTCATCAGGTATTGTGCTCACAGCAAGCCACAATCCCTCAAAGTATAACGGTTATAAGTGCTATGATCCAAGAGGCTTCCAGATAACAGACGAAGCTGCAGCAAAAACATATGAATATATGAAAAAGGTTGATATGTTTGATGGCGTTAAGAGAATGTCTTTTGAAGACGCTCTTGCTGAGGATATGGTTGATTACATTGAGGATTGGCTCAAGGATGAGTTTATTGATGCTGTAATGGCGTGTTCGGTTAATAAGGATGTTGTTAAGAATTCCGGTATCAAGATTCTTTACACACCTCTTAACGGCACAGGTAACAAGCCGGTTCGCCGTGTTCTTAAAAAACTCGGTGTCAGTGAGCTTCAGGTTGTTAAATCTCAGGAAAAGCCGGATGGCAACTTCCCGACTTGTCCTTATCCAAACCCTGAAATCCGTCAGGTTTTTGAGGAAGGTCTCAAAATGACAGAGGAATTCCCTGCAGATCTTATGATTGCAACTGATCCTGACTGTGATCGTGTGGGTATTGCTGTGCGCGATAACGGAGAATATAAGCTAATGACGGGTAACGAGGTCGGTGCAATGCTTTGTGAGTACCTTCTTACGCAGCTCAAGGAAAAGGGTAAGCTTCCTGAAAATCCGGTTGTTGTTAAAACAATTGTTACAACACCACTTATTTCCGCAATCTGTAAAGAATATGGTGCGCAGATGGCAGATCTTCTCACCGGATTTAAATATATCGGTGAGCTTGTAACAGAGCTTGAAGAGAAGGGTGAGGCAGAGAATTATGTTCTCGGTCTCGAGGAAAGCTATGGCTATCTCACAGGCATACACGCCCGTGACAAGGATGGCGTAAATGCAGCAATGATAATCTGCGAAATGGCAGCATACTACAAAACAAAGGGCATAACACTCTGGCAGTTTATGAACAGCATCTATGAGAAATATGGTTATTTCTTCAATCAGCTTGATAACTATGCCTTTGAGGGTGCTGCAGGTATGCAGAAAATGGCAGAAATGATGGATGAATTAAGAACAAACCCACCTAAGGCACTCAACGGTAGTCCGATAAATTGGGTTGGTGACTATAAGACTGGTATTACCACAGATGGTGAAACTGGTCTTCCTAAGTCCAATGTTCTTTCATACAGAATGGAAAGTGGAGATACATTTATCGTAAGACCTTCAGGCACAGAGCCAAAGATTAAGATTTACATCACCGCTAAGGCAACATCAAGAGAGGAAGCAGAAGAGAAACTTTCCGTTCTTTCGGAATGCATAAAGAATCTTCTTGGTATTGAGTAATGTTTTCAGATAAAGCAAAAAAGGCAATATGTTTCATTCTTGCAGCACTTATGATTTTAAGTGTGGGCAGTGTAGTGTTAACTGTAATATTTTAAAAGCAAAGCCTCCGTTCAGAAGAACGGAGGCTTCTTTTTTTTAACAATTAGCAGCAACCGCAGTTGTTGCAGCCACAGTCGTTGGAAATAGCATTTGTTCCACAACCGTTGTTACCCTGATTGCAGCATACCAAGATGATGATAACAAGGATAATAATCCATGTGCAGCTGTTACCGCCGTTGAATAAGCAACCCATTCTTAATCCCCCTTTCAATGCATAATATGAGTGTGGGCAAAATATGTTACAGATTGAATATAAATAAAATTTGAGAACAAAATATATGTACTGATTTTTTGGAGGATTGATTTATGAGTTATTCGTTTGATTTTGAAAAGTACAGAAAGCACGATCCACGCGATTATTCCGATTTGATTGACGATGAGTATGATTATGAATATTCAGAGGAGTTTGTTTTTGAAGATGAATTCGGTGAGGAAGGAAGATATATTTAATTTCATCTGTGTTATTGAATTGTTGAGATAAAAGTTGTATAATAACAATATAAGCGATTTTAAGAGGTGAGTTGTGTGATTTGTCAGAATTGTAATAAGAATGAAGCAAATATGCACATGAAACGTATTGTAAATGGCAGGGCGGCAGAGGTTCATCTTTGTAAGGATTGTGCCCGTTCTCTCGGTTATGGTGAAGCCTTTACCGGTTTTGGCTTCGGTGGCCTTCTCGGTGAGCTTTTGTCAAAGGGTGAGCAGATAGGTAGCTCTGTGCGTTGCAGCTTTTGTGGTAAAAGCTTTGAAGAGATTGCCGGTGATGGGAAAATGGGCTGTGCCGAGTGTTACAATATTTTTTATGATAAATTGTTGCCATCTCTTAATCGTATTCACGGAAAAGCCTCATATTCAGGCTCAAGACCACAGAAAGAAGCCTCAGTGGAACTAAGAATTGAAGAGCTAAAGGTTGCTCTTAAAGCGGCTGTTGAACAGCAGAATTTTGAACTTGCTGCAACTCTCCGTGACAGAATAAATGATATTTTGGCTGAAGGGGGAGAGCAGTAATGGGTGCAAAATGGTATCTTGGCACAGGTGCACAGAATGATGTTGTCATTAACACAAGCATTCACATTGCCCGTAATATAAGGAGCTTTCCTTTTCCCTCAAGGTTGTCTCTGCCTGAAAAATTAAAGGTTAACTCTGTCATAAGAGATGCTTCTGAAGCAATTGATGATTATTCCTTTAATTATGCAGAGATGAAGATGCTTTCTCAGTCTGAGGTTGTTTCTCTTGCTGAAAGACACCTTGTAAGTCCTGAGTTCGCTTCTTCAAGAGATGGTCGAGCACTTCTCCTCACGGAGGATGAAGCTGTCAGTGTTATGCTCAATGAGGAAGACCACATCCGTTTGCAGGTTATGTATGCAGGCTTTGCTCTTGATGAGGCCTTCAAAACAGCCTCTTCAATTGAGGAGCAGCTTTCACGGAAGCTCGATTTTGCTTTTGATGACAAATTGGGGTATCTCACACAAGACCCTGTTGCTTTAGGCACAGGCATGAAGGCTTCTGTTGTGCTTCATCTTCCTGCCCTTGTTTCAACCTCGCAAATAACAAAGCTTATTGCAACTGTTTCAAAGCTTGGACTCTCTCTTCGTGGATCCTATGGTGAGGGTGCAGCTGCTAAGGGTGATATGTTCCGTTTAAGTAACACAATAACTCTTGGCATAAGTGAGCTTGCAGCGATTGAGAATCTCAAATCAATCGCGTTGCAGATAGCAGCCCAAGAAAGAGCTGCAAGAGAGGAAATCTTCAAAACACCCGTGATAGAAGATAGAATATACAGAGCCTATGGTGTTCTTAAATATGCCCGTATGATAGACACAAATGAGTTTATGGAGCTCATATCTCTTGTGAGACTCGGTGCTGTTAAAGGACTTATAAAGATGGATTGTGCATCAATTGAAGCACTCATGATTCATATGCAGCCTGCAACCATTTCGCTTTCTGTTGACAGACCTCTTGACAGGGTTGAGAGAGACAAACTGCGTGCAGCAATGGTAAGGCAAAATTTAGGATAAATATTTAAATCAGAAACACCGAAAATAGTAAAGACTATTTTCGGTGTTTTTATTGCTTTTAAAATTCTATTATGATAGTATATTGACTGTTGTTTTATTAATTTTTTAGAGGATGTTTATGGAAGAAAAAATCAAAAGAAGAAAATCCTTTGTTGCCTCGCTGTTGCTCACACTGGCAGCTTTTATATGGGGCACAGCCTTTGTTGCACAAAGCACGGGTCTTGAAATAATCGGGAATTTTACATTTCTTTGCCTCAGGTCATGTCTTGCTGTTGTGGTGCTCACACCTGTATCCTGGTTTATTTACAGAAATAACAGAAGAAAGTCTGGTGAAGGTGAGCACGGTGAAAACAAAACCTTTATATCAAAACGTCTTGTTCTCGGCGGTATATTGTGTGGTGGTTCTGTTTGCCTTGCTTCTCTTGTTCAACAGTATGGAATCATTCTTTCGAGTGTTGGTAAATCAGGCTTTCTGACAACACTGTATATTCTTATTGTTCCTTTACTCGGGTTGCTGTTCAGGCGTCGCGTGAAGCCTGTTCTGTGGCTTTGTATTGCCATTGCCACTTGTGGAATGTATTTCCTTTGTGTAACCTCTGCAGGTACAATCGGAATAGGAGATGTGCTTCTTGTAATGTGTGCTTTTCTCTTTGCTGTGCAGATAATGATTGTGGATCATTTTGTGCAGACGGTAGATGGTGTAAGGCTTTCTCTTATTCAGTTTGGCGTTTCAGCTGTGGTATCGGCAATTGGAATGTTTGTGTTTGAAAATCCCGACCCTGTTGCAATAGGTGAGGCGTGGCTTTCAATTTTCTATGCTGGTGTACTTTCCTCGGGCATTGCTTTTACATTGCAGATTGTGGCACAGAAGAATCTCAATCCCACGGTTGCAAGCCTTATTATGAGTCTTGAATCAGTTTTTGCCGCATTAGCAGGTGCATTTTTCGGAGAAAGACTTTCAGGAAGAGAAATCTTCGGCTGTGCACTTGTTTTCCTTGCAATAATAATAGCCCAGCTTCCATTTGAAAATTTCATAAAGAAAAAATCCGTTGATTGAATCAACGGATTTTTTTAAAGCTATTTATTCTCTTTCAGCATCAAATTTAACATCAATGTATTTCTTGAAAAGTAGGTAGTCGTATTGAGGTTTCCAATGGTCGCCTGCAACAACGATTCTTTCAAACTCTTCTTCAGAAACAGCAAGATTTATTACGCTAACACCTTTAATTTCGCCGTCTTCCTTATAACAGGTGTCCCAGAATGCGTGGTGTCCGATATAGGTTACAGTTTCCGGAATATAAACATAGGTGAGGTTCTGGTTGTAGCTGAAAGCGTCAGAGCCGATATATTCAAGTCCTTCGGGAAGTGAGATGTAAACGTCACCCAAAGCCTCATCGCTTGTGAAATGCGGACCCTCAATATTATCTGCCGTGTAGGTGTAAACATTGGAGAGTGAAGGGTTAGTGCTCCACTGGTCAATTCTCTCGTGAAGCTTGAAAACAGCAAGTGTTTCAATTCTCTTAAGACCTTCAGGAAGATATATCTTTCTCAGGTTTGCATAGTTGAAGCACATTTCACCAAGTTTTATAACGGTGGAGGGCACCACATAGGTCTGAATATCCCTTTCATATTCGGGAGTGACCTCGTTCATATAAAGCTCTTTTTCATAGCCGAATTTCTTTCTGAGATATTCATCGTGATCGCAAGGGTAACAGAGAATTTCTGTTTTATCCTTGTTGTAAAGTACACCATCAATATCACAGTAGTTGGGGTTGTTTTCATCAACCTCAATATTTTGCAATGCCCAGCAGGAATAGAATGCCTTAGGGTCAACAAATTTAACATTTTCTCCAATTGTGATTGTTGTTATTTTATCATCACAGTTTAGTGTGAATTGTCTTACTGATGTTATAGGCTTCGTTTCATCCTTCACAATCTTGAAGTTTGTTGCAGGGTCATTGTTGCCGGGGATGTATTCAATATTGGTAGCATAGTCGATTTCAAGCTCGGTTATATAACCTGTGTTGCTGAATTTTGAGAATTCAAGTCCATTTTCTGTGGCTGTGTATTGGAATGTGTCATTCTGAAGAGCCATAACACTGAAGTAAATGGAAAGTGAAACAGCGACAATGATAACAATAACAAATATTGCTTTCTTGAAATTATAATACTTATAAGGCTTATTGATGTGTGGCGCAGCAAGCCCGGGCACCTGATAAGTCCAGATTTCGTCTTCGGGGATGTCAAGCTGAACATCGGTCTGCCAATCAAGAGGTTTTTTTTCTTTTTTGCTCATACAATCCACCTCCATTAACCTTTATATCCGCCGGAAACGGAAACGCCCTCTTCTTCTGCCTTCTTTTCAGTAACTTCGGCACGGCGCTTGAGAACTTCCATAACCATATTTTGTTTCTTGTTGTCGTAATCCCAGAAAAGATAGGGGATTGTCATAAGGAAAAATCCGATAGCATCGACAATAATAGGAATGATAATTATGTTTCTTCTTGAACCGTCATAGAAAAGAATTTCCCAGTTACTGTTGAAGCCGTATTTGAGCAGGAATATAGGAATGATAAGTCCAATAAATGATGTAATGGGACCTGTAAACCAGCCGAAAATTCCTGTGAAGCTTTCAAGTCTTTCGCCTGAAAGATACATCTGATAATCGTTGATTCGAACACCCATATCATGACCTGCCGTTGTGGGCACTGTCTTTGTCATTTCCATAAAGAAGAGCACAGCAATACAGATTGTGCCACAAAGAGCAAGATTATCACCACATGTCCACATTGCAACAGCGATGATGACATTTCCGATTGCTCTTGTGAGCTGGTAGAAAATCATGATCTGTTTGTATGAAAATCTCTTGAGGAAGTATGGTGAAAGCAAATCGGGGGGAGTTCCCGCGAAGGAAATGAGAGCAACAATCAGACTGTATGGTAAGCCACTCAGACGGAATGTATAGAAATATAGAATTGTTGCAAACGGAAGCATACCGTTGCCAAGTGCATCAATAAGGTCAACAATTGTTTTGATGCGAAGATATTTGTTTTTAAGAACACCGAGCATACCATCCCAGAATTTAATCTGTACCTTCTTTTCAAGAGGTGGCTGAGGGATTCTTTCCTTGATTCGTCCTGAAAGGTACATTGTAAATGCTGCTGAAATGCAGAATGTTACAGGAATAACCCATCTGTAGAAGTTGATATCAGCCCATTCGTGGCGAAGCATACCAACAACTGCAGGAAGGATAATTGCAAGAATTGAGTTGAATATGTGTGAAAGCTTAACGGGATAGCTTCTTACGAGAATTCTTTCCTGAAGATTTGGGCTGATTCTCTTGGAGCATTCTTCAAGAACATTACCAAAGCCGAATACATTGTATGTGGCGAAAAGAAGGTTTGCAACCCACACTCTTGTTGCAACATCGGGGATATTGTAAACAGGGAGCCAACCAATGAGTATAACCATCACACATTTCGGAATAACATCACAGTAAAGGCTGTATTTGTATCTTCCGTATTTTGGAATGAGCTTCTTTCGCCAGAAAATGTTTCGGGCTCCAACCCAGCCCGTGTATAGGAAATGGGTGCCGAAGGTTTTAAAGCACGCCGTGGCATTCATACCTTCAAAGCTATTGAGAACTGTTATAAATGAGCCTGATTGGTTGAATAATGTTGAAAAGTCGAACATGAGCGTTGAAATACCAAACGCCATCATAAGACCATATGTAAGATAAACCTTTCTTTCTGTTTTCTTGGGAAGGAAGCCGAGGTTATCACATACATACCACCAGATAAGCGCTGAAATATAACCAAGAGGCATGTTCAGTAAACCAATAACAGAGAATGTCAGATATGGCAGCTTGTAGTGGTGCATAATGAGAAAGCAGCTTGACCAGAAGCCGATATACTCAAGTGTTTTAGAACCGGCATAGTTTGCGCCGACACCGATAATAACATCCTTATATTCTTTATAAGGAACATATTTACCCTCTGCCGGAGTGCTCCAATGGTCTTTGAGTTCTGTAAACAGCTCTTTTCCTTTATCGAAAAGGGATGCTTTTTCACTGTTTGCCATGTTAAAACTCCTTTCAGAATAATTTTAATTTATTTTATCATATTTGCTAAAAACTTTCAATCGTAGAAATGAAATTTCTATGTGGTTTGACAAGAAAAAAGCAACCCGACTTTTTGTCGGGTTGCTTTTTATGCTTTCCAGAATTTTCTGTCAAGGCTTCTGTATTGGATTGCCTCAAGAATATGCTTGTTTTCAATTTTTTCACTTTCGTCAAGGTCTGCGATTGTTCGTGCAACCTTCAGAATTTTATCATAAGCTCTTGCTGAAAGACCAAGTTTCTCAAAGGAAATTTCAAGGGTTTTTGCTGCTGACTCTGAAAGCACACAGTATTTTCTTGTAAGTGATGATGTCATTTTAGCATTACAGGTTATGTTTGTGTCCCTGAATCTTTCCTGCTGGATTTTTCTCGCTGCATTGACTCTTTGTCTGATTTCTGCAGAGCTTTCTCCACACTCGGTGTCGGAAAGCTGATTGTATTCAACAGGGGGTACCTCAATGTGAATGTCCAATCTGTCAAGAAGCGGACCGGAAACCTTTGAAAGGTATCTTCCCGGAGCACCATTAGGACAAGAGCATTTTCTTGTGGGATGCCCATAATATCCACAAGGGCAGGGATTCATAGCACAAATAAGCATAACGGAGCAGGGGTATGTAAGTGCACAGGCAGCACGGGAGATTGTTATTTTTCCGTTTTCAATAGGTTGTCTTAAAACCTCCATTGTGCTTCTGTTAAATTCGGGTAGTTCATCAAGAAATAGCACACCATTGTGAGCAAGTGATAATTCACCGGGCTTGGGAATTGTGCCGCCACCTGAAAGACCGGCAGGTGAAACGGAGTGGTGTGGTGCTCTGAAGGGTCTGTAATTCACAATTGGTTTGTCCTTTGAGAGATTTCCGGAAAGTGAATATATCTTTGTTGTTTCAAGGGCTTCGTCAACTGTGATATCTGGAAGAATTGTTGGAATTCTTTTTGCAAGCATGCTTTTTCCGGAGCCGGGAGGACCAATCATCATAACATTGTGTCCGCCCGCAGCAGCAACCTCCAATGCTCTTTTTACCTCATATTGTCCCTTAACATCCTTGAAATCCGGGAGGAAATCAGGCAACTCGTAGTGCTTGAAGGGAACAAGCTCAAGAGGAGATAATTTTTTAATATCATTTATGTGCTCTGCAAGCTCTTTAACTGTACTGACAGGGTAAATGTTTATTCCGTCAATCACAGCAGCCTCGGAGGCGTTGTCAGCGGGGATGTAGATATCCCTGAGTGCATTTGCTTTCGCAGCCATAACCATAGGCAGAATTCCTTTAACGCCCTTTATTTCTCCTGAAAGAGAAAGCTCACCGATAAAGGCTGCATTTTTGTAATCACCCATAATCTGTTTTGTTGCTGAAAGAACAGCAATAGCCATGGGAAGATCGTAAATCGAGCCTTCTTTCTTTATGTCTGCCGGTGCAAGGTTAAAGGTGTAGCGTGATGTCAGGTGCATCTCGAAGCCTGAATTGTGAAGCGCTGCAATGATTCTGTCACGGGCTTCGCTGACTGCTGTGTCGGGAAGTCCGACAATTTCAACAGTATGCTTGCCCGATGAAATGTTAAGCTCCACATCAATCATATATGAATCAAGACCAAGCAAGCCTAAGCTTTTAATTATACTGAACATTTTTATTCCTCGGACTGATTTTCATCAGCTTCTTCATCAATAATAATCTCTTCTGTAACTATTTCGTTTTCTTTTGCATCTTCAGTTTCACTGGTTTCTTCAGCTTCATCGGTTTCTTCCTCTTCATAAAGCTTTGGCTTGAATTCGAAAATGCCTGTTTTAATCATACTGCAAACAAGAAGCATCAGGATAAGAGCTGTTATTGAAATCAACATGCCGAGAATCAAGCCCTCAGGCATATATTTGAATTCAACAGTGTGCTCTCCTGCTGTAATGTTCACGCCAAGAAGGGCGTCGTTACCAATTGAAACAATGTCTGATGAAGAAACCTTTTCACCATCAATGTAAACAGACCAACCTGTATCATAGTTGATTGAGGTGTAAAGAACACCATCCTCGGAAGCATTTATTGTTCCCTTAATGCTCGTGTCTTCGAATTCTGTAACATTGAGTGAATCCTTCTTTAACTTGTCGTATCCATCCTTGAATGCCTTCTGATCAAGTGTTACACAGTACATATAGAGATATGCATCGTTTCCATCAGTTACGGGTGCATAAATTTCAACTGTTTCGCCTGCAACAAGGAAGCCAAGATCAAGAATGTGAGGCTTCGTATCAATTGATTGGTTAACAATTGTACCATCGGGAAGTGTAACAGTAATTGCATCAATATCATTCATGCTTGATTTCAGGTAAAGGTAACCGTTACCGCTTTGTGCGGCTGTGTATTGGAAGGAAAGTGCTGCATTTGAGGAATCAGTTATTGTGTAAGGGAAGTAACCATCATCCTCAAAGCTTATATCTGTGCATTGAGCACCATCACCTGAGTAATCTGTAAGCTCCATATCAGCAAACACATTGTGGATTCCTGTTGAATTGCCGAATAATCCGCTTTGCACCTCAAATGGATTGGGGTTGTCGTGGGACCATTCCTTAATGTCATTGTTGACTCTGAATGCAATAGGCAGACTGTAAAGGTTTTCGTAAGCTGTATATTTTGAAACGGATGCAATCTCGGTATATAGCTGACTATTCATTTCAGCCTTTTCAACAGTAGAGTTATCAACAATATAATCAAGTGCAAAGAATGCATTGTAAACAGGAGTCTGTCTGTTGTAAGTGTAGCTGTTTATATAGTTGCTGAACATACCAAGGTGAGATTGCATATTTGAAACACGCTCATATGCCATTGATGTGAAGGTTGAAACACCGTTGTAGTTATACCAGCAGGGGTCCATTCTTGCACGAAGGCTTGTGAGCTCCATTCTGTAATGGTCATCGCCCTCACGTTTGTCAAGAATGTCCTTTATTTCACGGAAATTATCGTAGTCGCCGACAAAGTTAACCTTCGCCTGATTCATGCTGTAGTTGTTTGTGTTTGCAACAGTGTATTCAGCGCAGCAGGAGCAAAGAACGAGGGCTGCTGCCGCGATATATGGATATTTATCGTTTTTAAGAATTCCCAGGGCAAGGCAATAGATGAAAATGAACGCAACACAAATCCACATACCTGTTTCCGAGAAGTTCTTTGAGCCGATTTCTTGCACAAGAATGATGAATGCGAGGGTTGCCACACCAACCCCGATTATCTGACGGTTGGTATATTCCTTGATAAGGTTAATGGCTCTGAATCCGAGCATAAGAAGAATGAAGGAATACATGTAAGAGAATCTGTATGGTAAGTCATTGGGGAAATGGAAGCCGTGCCAGATATAGTTGAGATAGTTTGTGTAGAAGGATGCAAACATAACACCCAGCAAGCCTACACTCATGAGCTTTTCCTTGAAAGGAACTTTTTTTGAGAAAATGTAAAGAGGCACAAGCATAACAGTGAGAATACCACAATAAACATTGGGTAATACATCAGTGCCGCTGCTACGGATTGTTGGGTCAAGATACGCAAGGTGATTTGCAAGAAAATCAAAAACAGAGAAATATGTTTTAAATTCCTGTGGGAATGTGCCCGAGGTTGCAGAGCAATTCATAAGAATAAAGTAAACAGGAAGAATTGCAAAGGCACTTAGTAATGCAGCACCCACGGATGAGAATGCAAATCTTACACCACTATCAAAGAATTTGCTGTTTCTCAGGTTGTTGTAGCCCCAGGAGAAGAAGCCTTTGATTCCTTTTTCTCTCGTTGCAAGCTTTTCATAATATTTTTCAGTGAAATCGTGATTTGCAAAGTAATAGTAAATGAAATAAATTACCGAGAAAATGCAAACCATGTAGCCCATGTAGTAGTTTGTGATGAGGGTCATGGCAAGAGCAATTGTGTAAAGCTTCATTTTTCTCTGGGAAATGAGCTTCTCAATTCCTAAGATTACAAGAGGGAAAAGATAGAAGGAATCAAGCCACATTATATTCCAGTAATATGCAATGAAATATCCACTGCAGGCATATAAAACACCAAAAGCAGCTGTGAGAGGATTCTGAATTTTGAATTTTTTAGATATGAAATATGAAAAGGTGAAGGAAGCAACAGCAGCCTTTGTGAGCACCATAGCAGCAATAGCCTCGGGCATATTTTCGTGACCGAATAAAAGCATAAATATGGCTGTGGGGGATGCAAGATAGTTGTAGAAGTTTCCAAGGAATGAACTGCCGCCGCCTGAATTCCATGAGTAGAGGAGCGAATCAAAGCCTGTTATTCTGTCATATAACTCAGCAAAGAGAGGTCCGTATTGGTGATAAAGATCCATTCGTAGAATTGTGATGTCACCAAATGGCGACATGTCGTAGCAAAAATAAACCACCATCATAATAAATGCAGTGCACAGTGCTGCGAGCAGACAATATCTGTTGTTAAAGCCTGCTTTGAATAAAGGGTTGTTTCTGAGCTTTTCCTTCATCGTGTTCCATCCTTTTAGATATATATATTTATTATGTTATTTTTGTAAAGATATATAAATAATACCATATATAAAGTCTTCTTTCAATGAAATTTATGTAAATAAATTTTGTTTTTAAAATCAGTTCTATTTTCGGACAAGTGATAATAAAATTCTTTTGAAAGGAATGATAAAAATGAATGCGTATCTGAATGCACTTTCGCTTCTGCCTGAAGAATTTAAAAAGCCATTGTCAGCGGTCTCTGAAAATATTGCTTGTAAAATCAAGGAGATACGATTTCGTTCAGGTGAACCGATTGTCCTTTATTCGGATAAAATCTATTACATAACAAAGAGTGGTTTTGTAACATCTTTGTGCAGTTCATCGCTTCTTGTGGCAGATGAAAAGCAGATGTATGATGTTGTTTTTGCACTTTCGAGGCGTTCTCTTCACACCTATCAGGATATGATTGCAAAGGGCTACATACCTCTTCGGGGTGGCTGTAAGGCAGGTGTTGCAGGAAGGGCTGTTATGAAAAATAATGTTGTTTACTCTGTTTCTGCTTTTAACTCGGTAAATATCAGAGTTTCCCGTGAATATGATGGCTGTGCAGATGAGCTTCTTGCCGCAGTTGGAGATTGCACATCATATCTTATAATCGGCTCGCCAATGTCAGGAAAAACAACATTATTGCGTGCTCTTTGCAGATTCTATTCAGGTAAATCAGCAATTCCGCCAAAGAAAATTGCAATAATAGATGAACGGGATGAGATTGCCTCACGGACATTTGGTTGCTTTGTTGATGTTGGTGTTCATACGGATGTTCTGACACTGTACCCGAAAGCAATCGGAACAGAAATTGCCCTACGTACTCTTTCACCTGAAATAATTATTCTTGATGAAATCGGCACAGTGGAGGAAGCCGGGGCATTGCTTTCTGCTATGAACAGTGGTGTTGATTTTATTGCCACAGCTCATGGAGGCTGCTTTGAAGAGGTGCTGAGGAGACCTAATATCAAAGCCTTAATCAATGCGGGTGTTTTCAAAAAAGCAATTGTCCTTGAAGGTAAACAAGCTCCGTGCAGGGTGAAGGATGTTGTTTCGTTTTGAGATTTTTTATTGTAATAACTGTTTCAGCTTTTATTATTATATCAGTTTTTTCGGATTATTTTTCGGAAAGGAAAAATATCAGTGTTTTGGAAGACATTGTTGAAATGATAAGACTTTTCAGAAACGAAATCAGCTTCCGTAAATCAGATGTAAATGAACTGCTTCAATGTGCACAAAAAAGAGCTTTTAGTTATATCTCGTTTGATGATAACAAAATTTGTCTTTGTGGTATAAAAGATGAAGAAATTAAGGAAGAATTTGAGTCATTTGTCAATAAAATCGGTACAACCGATGCAGAGGGGCAGCTTAATATCTGCAATGAGGAAATCAATGTTTTTGAAGCGATGCTCTGTAAACACAAGGAGAAAGAAACAGTGAAAAGAAATGTGAATTTATCTCTTTCTTTGCTTGGTGCTTTGTGTATAATTATTATTTTCATTTAGGTGAGCGTATGGACATAACCATAATTCTTAAAATTGTTGTGGTAGCAATTACAGTTGCCATTGTCAATCAGCTTTTGCAAAAGGCAGGCAAGGAGGAATATACGCTTATTATCACAATTGCCGGTCTTGTAATTGCTTTAATGATGTTTTTGCCTGCGTTACTGGAGTTAAAGGATGAGTTGTTTTCCATGATGAGCTTTTGATTATATTAAAAGTTTGTGTTCTCGCTGTTATTGGAGCTGTTTGTTTGCTTCTGGTGAAACATAACGCCCCGGTAATATCCTCTGTGCTGCGTATTGGAATGATAGTTTTACTTGTTATGGGAGTTTTACCGGAAATTAAAAATCTCTTGGCTGTTTTAAATGAGTTTAATTATATTGACGGCATTAGTAAGGAATCGATAAAAATATTGCTGAAATCATTTTCTGTTCTGGCTATTGGCTCTGTGTGTGCTGATATATGCCGTGATAATGGCGAGGGAGCACTTGCTGGTGTTGTTGAATTGTGTGTAAAGTTTGTTGCTGTTGGTCTGAGTGTGCCTGTTATAACAGCTGTCCTTACTGTAGCCACAGCTTTTGTGAATAGGTGAAACAATGAAAAGGATTATTAAAATTATATTACTTTCAAGCGTCCTCTGCTTTGTGATATCAATTTCTGTGGGTGCATTTGACGGTAACATCGATTCTTACCTTGAAGAGTTTGAAACAGATAATGTGTTTTCAAGTCTTGATAGTGCAACCTTGAATATATTGGAAGAGATTGGCATAACAGAAATAAGCTATCAATCAATTTTTTCACTTTCACCACAAAAGGTTTTTAATGCACTGTTCAATATTGTTTCATCTGCAATAAAGGAGCCTGTCAGATATGGAATAATTATTGTCGGTATTTTGCTTATCACATCTTTAGCGACGTCATTTATATCGAAGAGTGAGGCTGTCACCATAATCGGTGGTGGTGCACTTTCCCTTTGTATAGCGGTACCTGTTTCAAGTTCGGTTTCCACAGCATTTTCTGTCCTTCAATCTCTGCTTGCTTTTACAACCGGATTTTCGGGAGTGTTTTGTGGGATTGTTTCTGCTTCGGGAAACATTGCACTGGCAACATCCCACGGTGCATTAACCGTATTTCTTAATAATATTCTTTCCTTCTTCCTTGTTGAGTTTTCTCGTCCTGTTGTTAATGCAATGTGCTCCATGGGCTTCTTATCCTGCTTTGATGTTTATCTTTATACAGGAAGATTTGTTTCAATATTAAAAAAGGTGTATGTTTTTTTCCTCAGCTTATGTGGAACTATTTTTTCAGGGCTTGTAACGCTAAAGGGGGTGCTTAGTGAGGGTGTCGATTCTCTATCGTCACGAAGCATCAGGTTTGTAATCGGACAAAGCCTCCCAATTGTGGGGGGTGCTGTCAGCGAGACCTATTCAACACTCATTTCGAGTCTCAGTCTGATAAAAAACACAGTAGGTGTTTTCGGTATAATTACAGTTGTTGTTTTTGTTCTTCCCACACTCATTGAGCTTCTGTTGTGGTTGCTGACTCTTGAAATAACACTCAGTGTATCACAAGCAACGGGCACAGCAAATGTTGGCTGCCTTCTGGATATTTTTAAAAACTGTCTTGTTATTTTAATTGCAACAATTGTAATGGTTGCAACAGTGTTCATAATTTCTGTGGGCGTGTGCATTGCTGTGAAGGGTGGTATTTCTTGAGTGATGTTATAAAAAATGTTTTCGTTAATTATATTATCTGTGCGGTTGTGGGTGGACTTCTTGAGTATATATCACCCGATAAGGTAAAGAAAAGCATAAGAATATGTGTTGTAATTATCCTTCTTCTTGCTGTTGTTGCGCCGTTATCAAAAACGGATTTTCCGGGGTTTGATGTTCAGCAAACAGAGAGTGAGAAAGACTATAATGTACTGATGCACACAGCAAATCTCATAGAAAAGAATCTGTGGAATGAAACGAAAAATATACTCATAAATCTTTCGGTGGATGAATATGAAATATATATAACTACCGGGATTGATGAAGAAGAAAACACTGTGTATCTTGAAGAACTGAAAATTGAAGTTGATAAAGCATTTGAATCAAAAATATCTGAAATTATTGAGTCTATACCCAAGGAATATCATCAGGTTTTAAAAGTCGGTGTTAAAAATGAATGAGCTGTTAAATAAAATCAAAGAAATGAAGTTGAACAAGAAAACTGTTTTTTTGTTTGCTGCTGGCATACTTGCTGTTGTTGTTTTTATTTTTGCTGAAACGAGTGAGGGTGAATATGTGGGCTCGGCATCCTCGCAATATTCAGTTGTTTCATCTTCAGAATACATAAGAAATACAGAAAAAGAGCTTGAAAGGCTTATCAGTGAAATTGGTGGAGTAGGGGAAACAGATGTTATGATAACTCTGGAAAGCTGCTATGAAAATGTTTATGCCAAATCATATAAAAATGATAAATCACAATCAGACAGCAAGGATGAAGATGCTTTTGAGGAAGAATATGTGATAATAAAAAAAGGCTCAAGTAATGAAGAGAGTCTTGTTATAAAGGTCTATGAGCCTCAAATAAAAGGTGTTGCTGTTGTTTGTCGGGGTGGTGATGTGCCATTAGTGAAAAAAGCAATAACAGAAACGGTTTGTGCTTTGTTTGATATAAGCAGTGCTGATGTTTCTGTTTCAAAAATGACTGATAGTTAGGAGAGTTAATATGAATATTATTCTTAAAAGACGCCAATTGATTCTTGCAGTGCTCGTTGTGGCTTTAGGTGCTGCTGTGTTTGTTAACTGGTATTATACGGGAAACAGCACACTTTCCGAGGAGGGCACAACAAATGCTGAATATGTGCAGAATCTCGGTGAGGCAAAGTATGTTAATGCAACTCAGGAGGCAAAACCAACCTTCGAAGAAATGAAATTTGAAAGAAAGAAGAAAAACGATGAGGCTCTTGATAAGCTGAATAAATCTCTTGAAGCTGCAGGTAAGGGTACAGATGAAGCAAAAAGCATTACAGAATCCATAAATGAAATAACACGCACATCAAAGCTTGAAACAGATATGGAAACACTTATAAAAGCAAAGATCAATAACGAATGCTTTGTTACAATAACAAAGGAAAGTGCGCAGATTGTTGTGAGTGCTAATGTGCTTAATGAAGCAACTTCGTTGCAGATTCTTGAAATTATAACCACAAACGCAGATATTCCTGCAGATAAGGTTGTTATGTCGGAGCAATAAAAAATAACACCGAGCTGTTTTGCTCGGTGTTATATGTTTTATTCATCAAAAAGGGGAGTTGAAAAGTATCTTTCAGCGGTGTCGGGGAGAATAGCCAGAACTGTTTTACCCTTGCCAAGCTTCTTTGCAAGCTTTATTGCTGCAGCAACATTTGTGCCGCTGGAGATACCGCAAAGAATACCTTCCTTTTTAGCAAGAAGCTTTGCTGTGTTAAGAGCTTCTTCGTCAGAAATAATGCAGATGTCACTGTAAATTTCAGTGTTAAGAATTGGTGGAATGAGACCATCGCCAATACCCATCTGAATGTGTGTTCCGATAAGTCCACCGGAAAGGATTGCTGCATCCTCAGGTTCAACAGCCCATATTTCAATGTCAGGGTTCGCTTCCTTTAATGTTTCTCCGATGCCCGTGAGAGTGCCACCTGTACCGATACCGGCGCAGAAGCCATCAATGGGTTTACCTACCTGCTCAAGAATCTCTGTTGCAGTGCGTTTTCTCTGTACATCTGCGTTTGCAGGGTTTTCAAACTGCTGGGGAACAAAAACATTTTTGTTTTCTCTCTGCATTTTTAAAGCAAGCTGTAAGCATTCGTCAATGCATTTACCAATATTTCCTGCATCGTGAACAAGCATAACCTCTGCACCGTAGTGTTTAACAAGCTTTCTTCTCTCTTCGCTCACAGAGTCAGGCATAATTATTATTGTTTTGTAGCCCTTAACAGCTCCAACAAGTGCAAGACCGATTCCCTGGTTTCCGCTTGTGGGTTCAACAATAATTGTATCCTTATTTATTTTCCCTTCCTCTTCTGCCTTGAGGATCATATTATAAGCGGTTCTTGTTTTGATTGAACCACCAACATTGAGACCCTCAAACTTAACAAGAATTTCAGCACTGTCATCCTCAACAAGATGGTTGAGACGGATAACGGGAGTGTTTCCGATTGCTTCAAGAATATTATTACAAATCATCAGTACACCTCAAAGATGGATTATTTGTTTATTATATGTTTTTTCTAAAACACAAGACACAAGTTTATCACAAAATTATATGCTTTTCAATAGAATTTTAATATAAACTATATTTTAAGCAATCCTTCTATATTCTTGGCGAATATTTTTTCAAGTGTCTGATCGGAATAGCCGAATGATAAAAATCTTTCAATTTCATCTGCTTGCTTCCATATAGGATAATCACTACCGAATATAACCTTATCCTCACCATATTTATTTATTATTTTTTTGGCGTCTGTGTCTGATAATAAATATAGCGACGAGCAAGTGTCAACGAAGAAATTATCATATTTGTGAAGCTTTTCTGCAGCCTCTTGCCAGAGAGACCATCCGCCAAAATGCGCACCAATTACAGTAAGCTTCGGGAAATTCTCAAGTATATTTGCGATTCTGTCGGGGTTTGAATTGTCATAGCGTGAGTCTCCGGTGTGCATAAGCACAGGAATATTGAGCTCTGAGCATAAGTCATATATTTTTTTGTACCCATCACAATCAGCCTTGAAGCCTTGTATGTCGGGATGTGTTTTAATACCCTTAAGGTTCAATTCTTTAACGAGCTTAACATCCTCAGTTAATGTTTTGCTTTCAGGATGAACAGCACCAAATCCGATAAATCTGTCAGGATGGAGCTTCATCTGGTCAGCAACAAAATGGCTGAGCTTCTGTGGTTGGCGTGGATTTGTTGCCACCATTGCAACAACGCACTGTGAAACTCCGCTTTGCTCACACTGTTCAAGGAGGCTGTTAACGCTTCCGTAATATGCTGTGTGTGGAATATCATAGAATTTTTGTGTGTTTTGGGTCGCAGTAACAGAAAGCTTGTCGGGGAATATGTGACAATGTGCATCAATGATTTTCATAATTTCGTCCTTCAATAAAATATAAAGTCGGACAGGCGCCCGACTTTATATTATTTGTTATGAATCTTCTTAAAGACCATATTTTTCAATAGCAATTTCTCTCATTTTGTATTTGAGAATCTTACCTGCAGCGTTCATTGGGAATTCATCAACAAACATAAAGTATCTTGGCACCTTATGTCTGGCAATTGAAGCATTTCCGTATTCCTTCATTTCATTTTCATCGGCTGTTTCGCCCTTATGAAGGATAACCCAGGCACAGCATTCCTCGCCATAACGTTCGTCGGGAACGCCAACAATCTGCACATCTCGTACCTTGGGGTTTGTAAGATAGAATTCTTCAATTTCTCTGGGATAGAGATTTTCACCACCACGGATAATCATATCCTTAAGTCTGCCGGTGATTTTATAGTAGCCATCGTTTGTTCTGCAGGCAATGTCACCTGTGTGAAGCCAGCCTTCAGCATCAATTGCCTGTGCTGTTGCTTCAGGCATCTTGTAGTAGCCCTTCATAATGTTAAAGCCACGGGCAACAAATTCACCATTTTCACCATCGGGAAGATCGAGACCTGTTTCAGGGTCAATAATCTTACACTCAACACCAGGGAATGCGCTTCCTACGGTGTCAACACGGTGGTCAAGATCTTCATTAACTTCGCCCATGGTACAGCCGGGTGAAGCTTCGGTCTGACCGTAAACTGAAATGATTTCTCGCATGTTCATTTCAACAGAGGCACGTCGCATAAGGTCAGCGGGACAGTTTGCACCTGCCATGATTCCTGTTCTCATATATGAGAAGTTCGTTTTTGCGAAATCGGGGTGGTTGAACATTGCAATGTACATTGTTGGAACACCGTTGAAGCAGGTGATTCTCTCATCATTTACACAAGCAAGTGAGGACTTTGGTGAAAAATACGGGATAGGGCAAAGTGTACCACCGTGAGTCATCATAGATGTCATTGAAAGCACCATGCCGAAGCAGTGGAACATTGGCACCTGAATCATCATACGGTCGGCAGTTGATAAATCCATTCTGTCGCCGATTGTTTTACCATTGTTCACTATGTTACGGTGTGTAAGCATAACTCCCTTCGGGAAGCCTGTTGTACCCGAGGTGTACTGCATGTTGCAAACATCGTCAGGCTTAACAAGTGAGGCACGTCTGCGCACCTCTTCGCGTGGTATGAGTGCAGAGCGTGATAACATCTGCTCCCAATTAAGGCAGCCGTCCATATCGAAGCCAACAGTAACAACATTGCGAAGGAAGGGAAGGTTCTTTGAGTATAATGGTGAGCCGGGTTCAAGGCTTTTGAGTTCAGGACAAAGCTCTTCAATGATTTCCTTGTAGTTGATATCCTTGCAATATTCAATCATAACAAGAGTATGAGTATCTGATTGCTTGAGCAGATATTCAATTTCGTGGATTTTATATGCTGTGTTAACAGTAACAAGAACAGCACCTATTTTGGTTGTTGCCCAGAAGGTGATGAACCATTGCGGCACGTTGGTTGCCCAGATAGCAACATGGTCACCGGCTTTTACACCGAGGGAGATGAGAGCAGCAGCGCACTCGTCAACATCACGGCGGAATTGCTCGTATGTTCTTGTGTAATCGAGTGTGGGATATTTAAATGCATACTGGTCAGGGTAAGTTTCTGCCATTGTGTCAAGCACATCGGAGAAGGTTGCATCAATGACATCATACTTTTTCCAGACAAAAGTACCTGTCTTATCACGATTATAATAAGCACGGTCGTAGGATTTTTTTTCGCGTCTTAAAGAAGAAAGGTAGTTTGTGAAGTGGGTAAGAACAATGTCTGCATCACTGATTTCCTCGTTCCATGCAGCACAAATGAAGCCTTCATAGTTTAATGAGGAAAGAGCATTTATTAATTTTTCAACCTCCAAATCACCTTCACCGATTAAAACAGTTTTTCCATCCTTCATATCACCAAGACGTACATATTTGATATATGCACCAAGGTTTTTGATGGTCGTTTCAGATGTTTCTCCGGCATCAAAATATGTACCTCTTACATTCCATGATGCACCGATAGCAGCAGAAGCAAAGTGATTGATGATGCCGATAACCTTTTCGCTTCTTGCAAGTGCACCAACTGTTTCAAAAAGAATGTTAACATCATTTGCCTCGGCACGTTTTATTGCTGGAGCAAGTTTATCATCAAGCACATCAAAGGTGGTTTTCTCTTCAGTTCGCACAATAATATTTTCAATACCTGAAGCAGCTGCCATGCTTACATATTTCTCAACAAGCTCAGGTGTTGTTTCTTCACTTTCAATAGGTGAGGGGAGACGCAAAGCTGAAACACATAGATTTCTGTTAACGAGCTTTCTTTTGGCGTCTGCAATACGCTCGCGTCTTAAAATGCTATCGTGATGTAAGCTTCTTTCTTTTATGGCATCATAGATTTCAAAGCCCTCAAAACCATAGTCAAAGGCATAACGGCAAGTGTCAAGAAAGGAGGCTCTGCTCACATTCTTGGTCGAAAAAACGATTTTCATCTTATGCCTCCTCGAATACAATTTTGTTCAAAGCATTGATATATGCTCTGATGCTTGCAGCAACGATGTCTGTTGATGTACCGTTACCTGAATAAAGCTTTCCGTTGTTACGGAGTCTTACAAGGGCAGAGCCGAGGGCTTCTTTGCCTTCTGTCACTGACTGTACCTGGAAGTCATCAAGCTCATAGTGATGTCCGATGCACTGTTCAATTGCGCGGAAGACAGAGTCGATAGGACCATCTCCGTTACTTACACCGCAAATGATTTCGTCATTGCACTTTAATGTAACCTGGGACATAGAGCTTGACATATTGCTGCTTGTGGTTGTGTAGGTTTCAAAGTGATATGTTGAAGGAGCCTGCATAGCGGAACTTGCAATAACAGCCTCAAATTCCTTGTAGCCAACGGCACCCTTCTTCTCGCAAATCTGCTTGAGTACCTTGTGAACATTACCAACATCGGAATCGGATAATTCGTAGCCCAAAACAGCAGCAGCCTGAGCAACCTGAGCAACTGTGGAGTCAGAGTCAATAAGAATCTTTTTCCCCTCACTCACTGTCTTTTCGGTATCATAAGCATCGTGGTTGATGCTTGATACCATATCATCAATGCTTGCATGGATTTTGGTGTTGTTCAATTTGATTTCTGCATCAAGCTGTGCACCGCAAGCAATCATAGCATCTGAAAGCTCGCCGGTAAGAAGCACATTCTTGCCAACCATTGCACACTTGATACCATCAGCACCACATCTGATTGCAGAAAATGCTGAAGCAACTGCCATATTGATGCGGTCTGAAACCTGTACATACACAGGTATGCTTACAGCGTCTTTTACCTTTGAAACCAAATTTGCAATGTCATCGGGAGTTGAAACACCTGCATCGTCACAGATGGTAACTATGTCTGCGCCACAAGCCTCAGCTTCCTTTGCTGCAGCAATAAGGAAATCCTCATCTGCTCTTGTTGCATCAAGTGCTGAAAATTCAACATCAGCACATAATTCTTTCGCCTTTTTAACAAGCTCTGCGATTTTCTCAAGCATCTTTGCCTGTTTGAGGTGATATGTATATTCCATCTGAATTGTGGAAACGGGAAGCTCTACCTGAAGACGAGGCAGCCTTGCTTCCTTGATACAATCCCAGGCAATATCAACCTCTTCGCAGCTGAAACCAACAGGGATTGCAAGAACAGCATTCTGTACATTCTGTGCAATAGTTTTGTAAATGATTTTATCCTCGCGAGGGGATTTTACTGCAGGAAATTCAATTACATCTGCACCGAGTTTATCTGCACAGTTTGCAATAGCTGCTTTTTCACGGAAAAGCAAGGACACATCTTTATCCTCTGAAATCTTTTTATGTGTGATGTCTGAAATTCTGATTTGCTTCATACTGAAAACTCCTTTTGATTTTCGCTTGTTACTTTCATTGTTGCCTTGAGAAAAACGAAAGCCCGCCCCAAAGCTTCATATTTGCTTTGAGACGGGTGTAAATTACTTAACACTCGCGGTACCACTCAAATTGCAGATTAAAATCTGCCACCTTATCGAAGTCTGTCAACTTCTATGCACTTACGTAGCAAACACGGGGCGCCCTACACATTTTCACTTCAGGTTTCCTGCTCAGAAGGGAGAGGCACAAGCTCTATATAGTCAGTTCACACCAACCACTGACTCTCTGGATATATCCGTCTTGCCCATTCTTCTTCAACGCTTTGAATATTTAATTTTCATTATATTACTATGCTTAACAGAAATTGTCAAGCATCAAAAGTGATAATTTAATATGTTTTATAAATATGCATAAAATAATATAGCATAAATTCCTTAATTTTGTGTGGTTTGTTTTCGGAAAGTATTGTCAGGCTATTGACATATAAATTTAATTGTGATAATCTTTACTAAATTAAAAATATCACAAATAAAAGCTGTGACGAAGACGGTTGAAGATTGTGTCTTTCAGAGAGTCGGTGGTTGCTGTGAAGCCGGTAGATAGATTTTCAAAACCTATCCCTTCTGAGCTGAAGAGCTGAACATTACAGTAGGCTTCTTCCGAATGTGCTGCGTTAGTGCAACGGGGTTGATAGACCTTAAGAGGCGAGCTTTTGCTTGCAATTTGAGTGGTACCGCGGATAATTTTTATTCGTCTCAAAGAGAAACCGTGTTTCTTTTTGAGATTTTTTTATTTGTGCATTTTTGATTTCATATTTCCTTTGAAAGGGTGAATTTAATGAACAAATCATATGAAAACAAATTGGTTGAGGTTGCCGAGCGAATTAAGGAGCTCAGGGATATATACAGTCTCACTGATGTTGAAATGGCAGAGAAAACAGAGGTTAGTCTTGAGGAATATCGTGCTTATGAAAATGGCACCGATGATATGCCGTTCTCTTTTGTTCACAAATGTGCACTTGCATTTGGTGTTGAGCTTACAGATCTTCTTGAGGGTCAGAGTGCGAAGCTTACCACATACAATGTAACTCGAAGAGGCAAGGGTCAGACTACCGCAAACGAAGAAGGTATTCTCATTCAGAACCTTGCTCCGAAGTTCAAGAATAAGCTTGCTAATCCATATTGGGTTAAGTATGAATATTCAAGTGAAAATCAGAATAAACCAATCGAGCTTGCAACTCATTCAGGTCAGGAGTTTGACCTTGTTATCAAGGGTGCTCTTAAGGTTCAGATTGGTGATCACATTGAAATTCTTCACGAAGGAGACAGCATTTTCTATAACAGCTCTATCCCTCATGGTATGATTGCTGTTGATGGTGAGGATTGTCTCTTCCTTGCAATGGTTATGGCTGAGGATGAGCTAGAGGCTGATAACCACATGAGCAGCGTCAACACAGGTAAATCTGCAACAGAGGAAAAGCTTGTTTGCGATAAATTCATCACAACCACACTGGATGAAAATGGTGTTTGTAACGGAATTGAATTTCATAATGAGGATAAATTCAACTTTGCCTTTGATGTTGTTGATGAAATTGGTAGAAAATATCCGGAAAAGCTTGCAATGATTCATATCTCTGATGATATGACAGAGCGCAGATTCACCTACAAAGAAATCAAAGAATGTTCTTCTCAGGCAGCAAACTATTTCAAATCTCTCGGTATCAAAAAAGGCGACAGAGTCCTTCTTGTTCTCAAAAGAAACTATCAGTTTTGGTTCGCTATTCTTGGACTTCATAAGCTTGGTGCTGTTGCGATTCCCGCAACAAATCAGCTTGTTGTTCATGATTATGAATATCGCTTTAATTCAGCAGGTGTAAGTGCAGTAGTGGTTACTGCGGACGGTAAGGCAACAGATTACATTGACGAAGCGCAGAAGAATTGTCCGAGTCTTAAAACAAAGATTGTTGCAAATGGCTCAAAAGATGGTTGGCACAATTTCGACGAAGAGTTTGGTCTGTTCAGTCGCAGATTTGTCCGCACAGAGGATTCAGCTTGTGGCGATGATCCGTTGATTATGTTCTTTACATCAGGCACAACGGGTTATCCTAAAATTGCAACTCACAGCCATAAATATCCTCTTGGTCACTTCATTACAGCTAAGTATTGGCATTGTGTTCAGCGTGATGGTGTTCACTTCACAATTTCAGAAACCGGTTGGGGTAAAGCACTCTGGGGTAAGCTCTATGGTCAATGGCTTTGTGAAAGCTGTGTATTTGTATATGACTTTGAGCGTTTTGATGCCTCAAAGATACTTCCGATGTTTGCAAAATATAACATCACAACATTCTGTGCACCACCAACAATGTACAGAATGCTTATTAAGCAGGATATTTCGCAGTATGACTTATCCTCCATTGTTCATGCAACCACAGCAGGTGAGGCTCTTAACCCTGAGGTTTTCAAGCAGTTTGAAAAATCAACAGGCTTAAGAATATATGAAGGCTTCGGTCAGACCGAAACAACTCTTTCAATTGCAAACCTCAATGGCACAAAAATTAAAATCGGCGCAATGGGTAAACCATCACCACTTTATGATATTGATATCGTTGATCCCGATGGCAGACCGGTTGCAGATGGTGAAACCGGTGAAATTGTTGTCAGAATTGATGAGAAGAAGCCTTGTGGTCTGTTCCTTGGCTACTATGCTGACGAGGAAAAGACAAGTGAAGTAATGCACGATGGTCTTTATCATACCGGCGATACTGCATGGCGTGATGAGGATGGTTATCTCTGGTATGTCGGCCGTGTTGATGACGTTATCAAATCCTCAGGCTACCGTATTGGACCATTCGAGATTGAAAATGTTATTATGGAGCTTCCGTATGTTCTCGAGTGTGGCGTTTCGGCTGCCCCTGATGAGGTCCGTGGTCAGGTTGTTAAGGCAAGCATTGTTCTCACAAAGGGCACAGAAGGCACCGAGGAGCTTAAGAAGGAAATTCAGGATTATGTTAAGAAGAACACAGCACCTTACAAATATCCAAGAATTGTTGTCTTCAGAGATGAGCTTCCAAAAACAATCAGTGGTAAGATAATGAGAAATAAGCTTTAATGTAATATTTTTGTTCAATAAAAATACTATTGACTTTTTCAAATAATTGTGGTATTCTTTGAGAAATTGAATATTAAAGGCGTTGAAGAAAAGGGCACAGCTTGCTGAGCTTCAAGAGAAATGACGGTTGGTGCAAGTCATAGCAAGGCTTCTGTAGTTTGTAGTTTCTGAGCCGGGAGGAAGAAAGGCATTTGCTTAGTAGAACCTCTCCGTGATTGCTGCGTAAAGGCATAGAGGTTGATTGACCTCGAGAGTGGCAGGTTTTTCTGCAATTTGAGTGGTACCGCGGGTTATATTTAACTCGTCTCAAAGAATATCTTTGGGACGAGTTTTTTGTTTGTCCCGCACACAGGAGGAAAAATTGATGGATAAAATGACGGGTCTTGATTTTAAAATCAAAGAAATGGCCGCCAGAATCAGAGAGCTTCGTGAAATTGAGGGCTATACAGCTGCACAGATGGCTGACAAAACAGGTGTTTCCGAGGCTGAGTACATAGCTTGTGAAAATGGTGAAAGTGACCTTAACTTTGCATTTATTTATCGTTGTGCGCTTGCATTTAACGTGGATGTTACAAGCATTATTGAGGGTAGCACACCAAAGCTCACAAACTATGTTTATACAAAATCCGGTAAGGGTCAGAAGATCGAAAAGGCTCACGGAATGACTTATTTCAACCTTGCTGCAAAGTTCAAAAACAAGATTGCAGAGCCTCTTTATGTTGAGGCTACATACAGCGAGGAAGATCAGAATAAGGATATTGAACTCACCTCCCACGATGGTCAGGAGCTCGATATTGTTATCGAGGGTAAGCTTAAGGTTCAGGTGGGTGAGCATTCAGAGATTCTCGGTCCCGGAGACAGCATTTATTATGATTCACTCACTCCTCACGGAATGATTGCCGTTGACGGAAAAGATTGTCTTTTCTATGCTATCGTTCTTAACCCTAATGGTGAGCCTATTCCTGAGCTTCAGACAGCCAAGCTTGTTAAGGACACCAAAGCAGGTGTTAAGGATACAAAAGACCGTATATATAAAAAGTACGTTGATGTTACCGAGAATGAAAACGGCACACCAACCTCAATTACATTCAAAAACACAGAGAAATTCAATTTTGCATTTGATCTTGTTGATGAGCTTGCAGATAAAGAGCCTGAAAAGCTTGCAATGCTTCACATTTCAAAGGATAAAACTGAAAGAAGAATTACCTTTAAGGATGTTAAAAAGAACTCAGCTCAGGCTGCAAACTATTTCAAGTCACTCGGTATCAAAAAGGGTGACAAGGTTATGTTGGTTCTCAAGCGTCATTATCAGTATTGGTATGCAATGATTGGTCTTAATAAGCTTGGTGCTATTGCAATTCCTGCACCGAATCAGCTTCAGGAACACGATTTTGAGTATCGTTTCCAGGCTGCAGGTGTTAAGGCTATTCTTTGCACGGCAGATGGTGATACAGCAAATCAGGTTGATCTTGCTTCCAAAACCTGTCCGGCACTTGAACATAAAATCATTGTTAATGGTGAGAGAGAAGGCTGGAGGAACTTCGATGAAGAAAGAGTTCTTTTCAGCACTCACTATGAAAGAACTGCAGATGCTCCGGGTGGCGACGACCTTATGCTCATGTTCTTTACATCAGGCACAACAGGTTATCCGAAGATTGCAGCTCATAACTATAAATATGCTCTCGGACATTTCCATACAGCAAAGTACTGGCATAATGTTGACCCGGAAGGTCTTCATTTCACAATATCTGATACAGGCTGGGCAAAGTCCATGTGGGGCAAGCTTTATGGTCAGTGGTTTTGTGAGGCAGCCACATTCGTGTATGATTTTGACAGATTTGATGCTGCTGATATTCTTCCGATGTTTGCAAAGCACCATATCACAACCTTCTGTGCACCACCAACAATGCTCAGAATGATGATAAAGCAGGATATCTCAAAATATGATTTCTCATCTGTTAAGCATATGACAACAGCAGGTGAGGCTCTTAACCCGGAGGTTTACCGTCAGTTTGAAAAGGCAACAGGTCTTCAGATTCTTGAGGGCTTCGGTCAGACCGAAAGCACAATGATTATCGGTAACATGACAGGCGCCGATCATAAAATTGGTTCAATGGGTAAGCCTGCACCAATCTATGATGTTAAGCTTGTTGATGCAGATGGCAACGAGGTTCCTGTTGGTGAAAATGGTGAAATTGTTGTTAATGTTAAAGATGGTGCACCATGTGGCTTGTTTACCGGGTACTATAACGATGAAGCCAAAACAAAAGAAGTATGGCACGATGGCTTCTATCACACAGGCGATGTTGCTTGGCAGGATGAGGATGGCTTCTATTGGTATGTTGGTCGTGTTGATGATGTTATCAAGTCATCAGGCTATCGTATCGGACCATTCGAAATAGAAAGTGTTATCATGGAGCTTCCTTATGTTCTTGAGTGTGGTGTTTCAGCTGCACCCGACGAGGTCCGTGGTCAGGTTGTTAAGGCAAGCATTGTGCTTGTTAAGGGCACCGAGCCAACGGATGAACTCAAGAAGGAAATTCAGCAGTATGTTAAGGATAAAACAGCTCCTTATAAGTATCCACGAATAGTTGTGTTCAGAGATGAGCTTCCAAAAACTACAAGTGGTAAGATTATGAGAAACAAATTATAATTCAAGTTATGGAGGTCGATTAAGATGCAGCATAAAAGAATAACACTGTTTGCTGGGCACTATGGTAGTGGCAAAACAAACATTGCAGTTAATTATGCAATGCATCTTAAAGCCCTCGGTGAAAATGTTGTTGTTGCTGACCTTGATATAGTTAACCCGTATTTTCGAACAAGAGATAGTCTTGAGGATTTTGAGAAAGCCGGCATTCGGCTTATTTCATCAGAGTTTGCTTCATCGAATGTGGATTTACCGGCACTTCCTCAGGATGTTTATTCAATTCTTGATAATCCCACAGAATGTGCTATAATGGATATCGGTGGCGATGACAGAGGTGCCTATGCACTTGGTAGATATGCAGATTCTATCAAGTCAGAAAACAATTACGAAATGCTTTTCATTTTCAATAAATATCGTCCTCTTACTCCTACTGCACAGGATGCGGCAGAGATTATGGCAGAAATTGAAAATGCATGTCACATTAAATTCACAGCAATCGTAAACAACTCCAATCTTGGTGGGCTTACGACAGCTGAGGATATATTGAGCTCGGTAGGGGAAACCCAAAGGCTCAGCGAGATAACAGGTCTTCCTGTTAAAATGACTTCGGTCAGAAGTGATTTAGTTAATAATCTCAACGGAAAAGTCGAAAACCTCTTTCCGCTGACTTTACAAAAAAAGATAGTATAGGGTGAGGAAAATGGCAAAAGTAACATTTGCAGAAAATGTATGCAAGGGTTGCGGTTTATGCGTAACTGCTTGTCCCAAAAAGATTGTGGAGCTTGACTCTGCAAAGCTCAATGCAAAAGGGCATCATCCTGCTCATTGTGTTGATGAGAGTCAGTGCATAGGTTGTGCATTCTGTGCAACAATGTGTCCTGACTGTGCAATAACTGTGGAAAGGTAAGGTGAAAAAAATGGGTGAAAAAGTTTTAATGAAAGGTAATGAAGCTATCGCCGAATCTGCTATCAGAGCAGGCTGTATGCACTATTTCGGTTATCCCATTACCCCTCAGACAGAAATTGCTGCTTATATGGCAAAGCGTATGCCAAAGGTAGGTGGCGTATTCCTTCAGGCAGAAAGTGAAATCGCTGCAATCAATATGGTTCTTGGTGTTGCTGCCACAGGCAAACGAGTAATGACATCATCTTCAAGCCCAGGAGTTTCTCTCAAGAGCGAAGGTATCTCATACATAGCAGGTAGCGATGTTCCTGCTCTTATTGTTAATGTTCAGCGTGGTGGCCCGGGTCTCGGTGGTATTCAGCCTTCACAGTCTGACTATTTCCAGGCAGTCAAGGGTGGCAGCCATGGTGATTTCAAGAAGGTTGTTCTTGCTCCTGCATCAGTTCAGGAAATGGCAGACCTTACAGCAACAGCATTTGATCTTGCAGATAAGTACAGAGTGCCTGCAATGATTCTTGCTGATGGTACACTCGGTCAGATGATGGAGCCTGTTGAGCTTCCTGATTCAGCTCCCAAAGCATTTGATAAGCCATGGGCACTCACAGGCACAAAGTGTCAGAGAAAGCATAATATCTGCAATTCTCTCTATCTCAAGCCTGAAGAATTAGAGAAAACAAACTTCGAGCGCTTTGCAAGATACAAGGAAATTGAAGAAAACGAGGTTCTCTTTGAAGAATATCTTATGGATGATGCAGAAATCTGTGTTGTTTCATTTGGTATTACAGCTCGTGTAGCAAAGAATGCAATTGTTGAAGCAAGAGCAAAGGGTATCAAGGTTGGTATGATTCGTCCAATCACTCTCTGGCCATTCCCTGAAAAGGTTTTGAGAGCCGCAGCAGATAAGTGCAAGGCATTCCTTTCAGTTGAAATGAATATGGGTCAGATGATTGAGGATATCAAGCTTGCAACAGAGTGCAAGAAGCCTGTTTACCTTTGCAACCGCACAGGTGGTATGATTCCTTCACCTGAAGAGGTTCTTGCAAAGATTGTTGAAATCAACGAAGGAGGCGACAGATAATGGCAGTAGTATTTGAAAAATCAAAAGTATTGACCGATGCACCTCTCCATTATTGCCCCGGTTGTACACATGGTATCATTCATCGTCTTGTTGCTGAAGCTATTGAGGAGTTAGGCATTGAGGGCAGAACAATTGGTGTTGCACCTGTTGGATGCTCAGTTATGGCTTATGATTACTTCACAACAGACTTTATTCAGGCACCTCACGGCAGAGCTCCTGCTGTTGCCACAGGTGTTAAGCGTGCAGACCCTGAGAACAACATTGTTTTCACATATCAGGGAGACGGTGACCTTGCAGCTATCGGTACTGCAGAAACAGTGCACGCAGCTGCTCGTCGTGAAAATATTACAGTTATTTTCGTAAACAATGCAATTTATGGTATGACAGGTGGTCAGATGGCTCCAACAACACTTCCCGGTCAGGTTACACAGACATCACCTTACGGAAGAGATGTTGAGACAGTTGGTTACCCGGTAAAGGTTTGCGAGCTTCTTTCAAATGTTGATGGTGCAGCTTACCTTGAGCGTGTTGCAGTTAATAACCCTGCAAATGTTAAAAAGGCAAAGAAGGCTATCAAGAAGGCTTTCCAGAATCAGATTGATGGCAAGGGCTTCTCTCTTATTGAGGTTGTTTCAACTTGTCCCACAAACTGGGGCATGACACCAGAGAAGGCTCTCAAGTGGCTTGAGGATAATATGCTTCCTTACTATCCACTTGGTGTTTATAAAGATATCTATGCAGAGGAGGAGGCAAAATAATGAGTGCGTGTAATATACTTTTTGCCGGCTTCGGTGGTCAGGGTATCCTTTTTGCAGGTAAATTCGTTGCATATAAGGGTCTTCTTGAAAACAAGCAGGTTTCATGGCTTCCTTCATACGGTCCTGAGATGCGTGGCGGTACAGCAAACTGTAGTGTTATCGTAAGTGATGAGCCAATCGGCTCACCAATCGTTGGCAAACCGGATGTTCTTGTTGCAATGAACCTTCCATCACTTGATAAGTATGAAAATGAGGTTGTTTCAGGCGGTAAGATTTTCATTGATTCAACACTCATCACCCGTAAGGTTGAGCGAACAGATGTTGATGTTTTCTATATCCCTGCAACAGAGATTGCGAATGAAAAGGGTATGAGCACCCTTGCAAATATGATTATCACAGGCAAGCTTCTCAAGGAAGTTCCGATGATTGGCTTTGATGGTATTGATGCACCTCTCTCAAAGGTTGTTTCAGCCCGTCACCAGGATCTTCTGGAGGTTAACAAGACAGCTCTCAAACTTGGCTATGATTATTGATTGAAAAGAGGTTATTTTCAATGAGCTATAATTTTAAGATTGAAAAAACAACAGCACCTAAGGCAAAGCCTGCCGATGAAAGCAAGCTTGGCTTCGGTAAAATCTTCACTGACCACATGTTCATTATGAACTATGATGAGGGTCAGGGCTGGCATGATGGCAGAATTGTTCCTTACGGTCCACTTCAGCTTGAGCCGTCAGCAATGGTTTTCCACTATGCACAGGAGCTTTTCGAGGGTCTCAAGGCATATAGAATTGCAGACGGAAGCATTCAGCTTTTCCGTCCGCAGAAGAACATTGAAAGAATGAACAACACCTGTGACAGACTTTGTGTTCCTCGCATTGACCCTGATTTGGCTCTTGCAGCAATCAAGGCAGTTGTTGATGTTGATAAGGATTGGGTTCCTCACAATGATGGTACATCACTTTACATTCGTCCATTCATCATTGCAACAGACGCATTCCTTGGTGTTCATGCTTCTCACAGCTATATTTTCTGCATCATTCTTTCACCTGTTGGCTCATACTATGCAAATGGTATGGACCCTGTAAAGATTTTCATTGAGAGAGAATATGTTCGTTGCGTTAAGGGTGGCACAGGTATCGCCAAGTGTGGTGGTAACTACGCTGCATCTCTTATTGGTCAGGAAAAAGCAGATAAGCTTGGCTATGCACAGGTTCTGTGGCTCGATGGTGTTGAGAGAAAGTATATCGACGAGGTTGGTGCGATGAATGTTTTCTTTGTAATTGACGGCGTCGTTATCACACCTTCTCTTGAAGATGGTAACATTCTTCCCGGTGTTACAAGAGCATCTTGTATAGAGGTTCTCAAGGCTAATGGCTACAAGGTTGAAGAGAGAAAGCTTTCAATCGATGAGGTTAAAGAGGCTTACAAGGCAGGCAAGCTCACAGAATCATTCGGCACAGGCACAGCAGCTGTTATTTCACCTGTTGGTGAATATATTGACGGTGATGAACACCTTGTTATCAATGATTCCAAGATTGGTCCTGTTGCTCAGTTCCTTTATGATGAACTCACAGGCATTCAGTGGGGCAAGAAGGAAGATAAGAATAACTGGATTGTTAAGGTTAACTAATCCTGATAAATCAAGAGATTTTCTCTGTTTTCACTGTGCCAACGGTGTAGTGCATCAAAATTAATTTATCCCATAAGAAACCCCTCACAGATTTTGAATCTGCGAGGGGTTTTTAATATAATCAAAGCTCAATAAAATAATTGTTGTTGTCAAGAGGTCCACCGATTCAGGCTCGCTACAAAGAACTTATTAATGATAAAAAATACCTTGAAGAGTGCATGAAGATGGGTGCCGATTTGGCAACACGAATCTCTCAGCGAACACTCGATAAGGTTATGAAGAAAGTCGGCTTTTATC
>JAFODQ010000112.1 GCA_017380615.1 Clostridia bacterium
ACGGAGCGACCACAAGAGAAAGAAACGGACAAATAGGAGGGCACAAGGCTTGAATGAGAAGTATAAAGACATTGTGAATATGCCACACCATCAATCAGCAAAGCATCCGAGAATGTCGCCTGTTGATCGTGCTGCACAGTTTGGCTCCTTTGCAGCCCTTACGGGTCACAGCGATGCTATAAAGGAAGAGGCGCGTCTTGTGTCATGTAAGCTTGAGCTTACGCAGGAAGAGATGAATGAGCTTAACGCAATGCTTCTTTACATCTGTGATAATATAGCGGAGATGCCGCGGGTGAAAATAACATATTTTGTGCCCGATGAGAAAAAACAGGGTGGAGCATATATTGACCTTGTTTGTCGTGTTAAAAAGGTGGACCTTGCAAACAGAATGATCACTGTGCTTGAAGATAAACGGACAATTGATATGGAAAATGTTTACAAAATAACGGGTGTGTAACAGCACCCGTTATTTTTGTTTGAAATGTATCTAAAATAAATAAGTTAAAAACATTGTAATTTGTGCAAAATATCATTGATAAATCCAGATAAAAGGAGTATATTTATGGCGTAATATTTAATGTGGAGAGAGGATGTGCTTTTGGTGTTACCTTTTCTTATATGTGCGGTAACCGGTGGGCTGCAGACATACCTTCTCAGTGTTGTGCTTAAGGGTGCCCTGAGTGGTAATATGAAATCGACATTGCTCGCTCTTCTTGGCAAATTTTTTGGCTACGGAGCTGCCCTGGCTTTGCTGTGGTTTTTGTTTATGGATGACATTATCTACGGTGCAGCAGGGTTTGTTGCGGGAGTAGTTGCTTCTGTGATTGTTGTTGCTGTCAAAAGCCATAAATCCAAAACAAATAACGAATCTTCAGATAAAGGAGATGATTCTTAATGAGCACGGCAGAGCTGATTAAAATCGGTGTCAGCGTAATTGTGTTTGTGCTTAGCCTTATTGGCAATCTGCATTTCAAGGGGTTGCTCAGGAATGCTGACGAAGAAAATGTCAAGGCGTTCAAAAAGCTCAAAAGAAAAAAGACCTTGTGCTTCTCGGGTGTTATAATAAGCCTGTGGTTTGTAATCGGTGTTTTTGTTACCTGGTTTTCAGGGAGAAAGGGCGGCTTGCACATAGAGTTTTCAATGTTCGGTGAACGCTCCGGTGTGGAAATTCTCGGGTTCACTCTTTCGGAGACCACAATCATAACAGTTGTTATTGTGGCAATCGCATCGCTTCTTTGTGTTCTTTTCAGGTTGCTTGTTTTTCCGAAATTCAAAGAAGAACCCAAGGGTCTGCAGAATGCACTTGAGATTTGTGTTGAAACAGTTGAAAGCTTCTGCATCACAGCCACAGATAAGAAGGCCGGCACAAGCCTTGCTCCATATATGTTCACTGTTGCAATATATCTCATAATGAGTGCTGCGACAGAGCTTTTCGGCTTGAGGGCACCAACCTCAGACCTTGCGGTAACCTTCTCTCTTGGTCTTATAACCTTCTTCCTTCTCAACTATCACGGGTTCAGGAAGCTTGGTTTCCTTGGAAGACTCAAATCAATGGGCGGATCAATGCCGGCAATGAGACCGGTTATGATACCCTTGAAAATCGTAAGCGACATAGCTGTTCCGTTATCCCTTGCTTGCCGACTTTTCGGTAATATGCTGGGCGGTATGATTGTTATGGAGCTTCTGAAGGGTGCCTTGGGCGGTTATGCTGCAGGTATCCCCGGTGTGGCAGGGCTTTACTTTAACCTTTTCCACCCACTTATTCAGGCATATATTTTTGTGACACTTTCCCTTACCTTTATCGATGAAGCAATGGAAAGTCCCGAAGCGTTTTCCTTAATTGTGCCTTTTCTTCTTTATTTAAACCAAATGCCCACAATGTGCCCAGATAAACTACAGCAAAAGCCGCAACACCCAAAAGCATTTTCCGCCGACTGTATGGGCGTGCTGATGTATCAAATATCATTTTAAAAAAGGTAGGCGAAAAAAGGAATGGAGTGGATCTTACAAAACTTTCTGACGCCCGTTCTTATTGTTGTTAT
>JAFODQ010000113.1 GCA_017380615.1 Clostridia bacterium
AAAAAATTCTACTTATATTGATACGAGGTGTGAAGATGGAATTTAAAGCATTTTCTTTTGAACAAAACAGTCATTCTCTTGCGCAGGTAAAACGCGCTGTTGCAGATATGATTGATAACACCACTGTGTATTTTGAAAGCTATTCCGATTCAAAGGCTCTTTTCGGAGAAATTGGTGCAGCTCTTGAATACGCAGATGTGGTGCTCATAGGCATTGAGCCTAAGGCATATCTTAAATTTAAGCCTGTTCTTATCAAGGCATTTGATTTTACCCCGGCATATAGCGATAAAATCATGGATTCTCTTGAAGGCAGTGTTTCAGACGAAACCGTAAGGAAGGCCCACGCACTTATCCCCGATGAGTCAGAGGAGCTTATGACCAAGGATGGCCTTTACAGCGGCTTCTTCGTTAACGAAGAGAATCAGTACATTGTTGTTTTCCCTCTTCTTGAAAGCGCTGTCCCTGAAATTCTTATGGTGCCACAGCTCCCATTCTTCAAGCAGGCAGAAAACAAAAAAGAGCTTTTCAGCGAAATTGCAGACAAAAACGGTGCATCACCAAAGGCTGAAACAATCGTAGAAAAGCTTCTTAAAAATGATTTCAGGATTGCAATTCCCTCCACACCTGCTTCAAAGCTTCTCAAGGCCGATATGAAGGCTTGTGAGAATTATTCGGATTTTGTTTTCTTTACACCTTTTGTTAACGATACAGGCATCACAGACCCCAAGCAATACGCTGCACAGCTTGCAAAGGGTGCAATGGAATTAAGAAGCACAGAGCTTGGTGCCACAATTTCAAACATCTTCCGTGAGAAGAAGGGTGACAAAATCATCAGCTACTATGCATTCGTCAGTGTAGCAACAGCAGACAAGGTTGTTGTTAAAAAGCTTTTTGCAGAAGCAGATGAAAATATTGATAACCTTCTTGTGGAAGCAACAGCAGAGCTTTACGCAATGATTGATAAATATATTGACGAGGTTGCATTCAAGGCTGCTGCATCTGCAGAAGACAGTGATAAATACGAGGATTCTGTTATCGAAGCAGAGGTTGTTTCAGATGTACGCCCCGAGGCTTCTGTAAGCAAGGCAGGAATAATCATCGCGATAATCGCTGTGATTATGGCTGTTGTTGCATGCGTTGTGCTTGCTTTCAAGTTTGGTGACTATTTTGTTAAGCCAAGTGACCCTGCAGCAAACGAAAGCTATCAGCAGGGCGAAACCGTGCAGCAGACTGCTCCACAGACTCTTCCTGTAATCCCTGCAATCACAGAACCTGATCAAACAGTCGCAGAGCTTACAGGCCCCCAGGAATCTGACACCTCCATCTTTGGTGTTACAACAACTCTCCCGATTCCTGATACAACATACCAGATTATCTACACACCAAACCCAAATAACAATAATAACAACAATAACCCAACCACAACAAAACCTCCTGTTACACAGAAGCCTACACAGGCTCCGACAGAGACTGAAGCAATGGACGGCGTTGAGTGGTAAGTACTAACCATACTGAAATAAGGAGACGGATATTATGGCAGTTTTAGTTACAGGCGGAGCAGGCTACATCGGCTCCCACACAGCAATCGAGCTTCTTAACAGCGGCAAGGAAATTGTTATTCTTGATAATTTCTATAACAGCTGTCCAAAGGTCCTTGAGAGAATCAAGGAGCTTTCAGGCAAGGATTTCCACTTTGAAGAGTGTGATATCCGTGACAGAGAAGGTCTTGATAAGGTTTTTGAAAAATATGATATCGAATCTGTAATTCACTTTGCAGGTCTCAAGGCAGTTGGAGAATCCTGCCAGAAGCCTCTTATGTATTATGAAAACAATATCAGCGGTACAGTTACACTTTGCCAGGCAATGGCTGCCCACGGCTGCAAAAAGATTGTTTTCAGCTCCTCAGCAACAGTTTACGGTGAGCACAATCAGTCACCTCTCAAGGAGACAATGGTTGCGGGTGGCACCACAAACCCTTATGGTACAACAAAATATTTCATTGAGCAGATTCTTACAGACCTTGCAAAGTCAGATTCCGAATGGGGCGTTTGTATTCTCAGATACTTTAACCCAATTGGTGCACATGCAAGCGGAAGAATCGGCGAAAGCCCTAATGGTATCCCAAACAACCTTATGCCATACATCACACAGGTTGCAGAGGGCAAGAGAGAGTTTCTCAGCGTTTACGGTAACGATTATGATACCCACGACGGCACAGGTGTAAGAGACTATATCCACGTTGTTGACCTTGCAATCGGTCACCTTAAGGCTCTTAACAAGATTGAAGGCGAAGCAGGTGTGCTTACATATAACCTTGGCACGGGCAAGGGCTACAGTGTTCTTGATGTTGTGAACGCATTTGAAAAGGCATCAGGCGTTAAGGTTCCATATAAAATTGTTGATCGTCGCCCGGGTGACCTGGCAACAGTTTACTCTGATCCTTCAAAGGCAAAGTCAGAGCTTGGCTGGACAGCAGAAAAGACCTTAGACGATATGTGTGCAGACTCATACAGATGGCAGCATCAGAATCCAAACGGATACGAGGATTGATTTTTTGAGCTTTATTCCCTTTAATTCAAGAGATTTCAGGCATAAATCAATATTTGGCAGCACAGCCGCAGGCGACAGCTTGCGGCTCTGTGTTCTTATGCCCAGAAATTTCGGATGCCGAAAGGTCACCCTTGTTATGCACAAGGACGGCGAGGACACCGTTTACCATGATATGTTCTGGTGTGGCATGAACGGGGATAACGAAGAGTGGTGGGATATCACCCTCACAATTGAAAGCGAAGGTCTTTATTTTTACCATTTCACCTATGAAACCCCATTCGGCACGGGAAATATCTTTCTACGCTCTGCAGGTATAGGCGAATTTGCCCCAAGTGGCAAGGAGTGGCAGCAAACAGTATATAAAAGAAGCTATAAAACACCTATGTGGTGCAAGGGTGGAATAATGTATCAGATTTTCCCCGATCGCTTCAATATCGGCTCAGCTCCTCCGACAAATTTTCCCGAAGACAGAATTCTTCACACATCCACAGATGAGCAACCCCATTGGAAACCGGACAGCAACGGAAAAATTCTTAACAACGATTATTTCGGTGGCACACTGAAGGGCATCGAGGAAAAGCTCTGCTATATCAAGGCTCTTGGTGTAAATATGCTTTATCTCAACCCTATTTTTGAGGCTCACTCAAACCACCGCTATAACACAGCTGATTATTCAAGAATTGACCCTATGCTTGGCACAGAGGAGGATTTCAGAGCACTTTGTAAAAAAGCAAAGGAGCTTGATATCAGAATAATTCTTGACGGCGTTTTCAGCCACACAGGCTCCGACAGCATATATTTCAACAAAGATGGCAGATATGGGGAAGGTGGCTTCTGTAACGATCCCCACGGAGAATTCGAGGGTTGGTTTACTGTTGAGGAAAACGGAAAATATAAATCCTGGTGGGGAATTGATACCCTTCCCGAAACAAACGAAGACAACGATTCCTTCATTGAATATATAACAGGCGAAAACGGAATTGTAAGGAAATGGCTCTCCTGCGGTGCAGACGGCTTCAGGCTGGATGTGGCAGATGAGCTTCCCGATAAATTCATTGACGCCCTTTCGCAATCCATTAAATCTCTCAATGAGGATTACCTTATTATCGGCGAGGTATGGGAGGATGCCACAAACAAAATAAGCCACGGTGGCAGAAGAAGATACCTGTTGGGTGACCAGCTTGACAGTGTTATGAATTACCCGTTCGCCTCTGCCATTATCACTTTTATGAGATATGGTGTTGCAGAGAATTTCATGGAATCAATTGTGAGCATTTGTGAAAATTATCCCCCACAAGCACTCAATTGCCTTATGAATCACATCGGCACTCATGATACAGCAAGAATTCTCACAAAGCTTATTAACGATTCCATTGAGCACAAGCCCCGAAATATACAGGCAGATTATTCTCTGAATGCTGAAGAGCTTGAAAAGGCAATCACACTTCTCCAAACAGCAACCGTCCTTCAATATACTCTCCCCGGCTTTCCCTCTGTTTATTATGGTGATGAGGCTGGTGTGCAAGGTGGTGCAGATCCATTCAACAGAAGCTTTTATCCTTGGGGAAGAGAAAACACACAGCTTATAAAGTGGTATAAGCATCTCGGTGAAATCAGAAATTCACTTGACTGTCTCAAGGAGGGCACCTTCACACCTTACTCTGCAATGCTCTCCTGCGTTGCATATATAAGACGAAGCGAAAAGGATAAAATCATGGTTATTGCTAACAGGAATCCACACGAGATAACCTATAACCTGCCCGAGGAATTCAGATATTGTGAGAATTTAATCACAAATGCTTTCGCATCAGAGAGCATAAGCATCCCACCCTTTGGTGCAGTTATATTAAAAAAAGAGTCAGCAGATTAATGAACAAGTCCAGTAAAAACGGACAATAGAAAAAAGAGACCTCCTATGGTAGAATTAAGAAACTACTATAGGAGGTTTTGTTATGCCCAGAGAATACAGACATATCAAACAGTATGAAAAAGAAATATTAGAATTAG
>JAFODQ010000114.1 GCA_017380615.1 Clostridia bacterium
TCTTCGACCTAAAAGCAAAAGATTTTCATTGGATTTTTGGCGTTGAGGGCGAAGATAGGCTGACGCCTTTCAAGACCGAAACACCGAAAAGACTTGAAAAGATTAGCTTTTAGGCAGGTTCGGATAACTCATTTCACCCTAAAGCCTACCCGTAAATGAAGGGAAAAACGGAAAACTGATATCCGTAATTTCAATTCAAGTCAAGCAATTTATACAGCATGGGCTCAACATTGAACTCTTTAATGGCAGCTTCAACCTGCGCAAGAGCTTTTTCCTTTACCTCTTTTGGCGTATTGCCCTTCTTAACTCCCCGGATAAGGATATTTTTTGGTGTGTGCTCAAAGTCCACAAACTCAAGAAGCTGTGTTTTGTAGCCACAATATTCAAGAAGATTTGCCCTCACGGAGTCTGTCAGAAGAGCGCAGAATCTTTCCTGAACAATACCGTAACGGGTGAGGATATCAAGGCTTTCTGCCTTAATCTGACTATTCAGCTCGTGCTGACAGCAGGGCACGGAAAAAATCATCTGTGCACCCCATTGGATAGCATTGTAAAGTGCAAAATCCGTTGCTGTGTCGCAGGCGTGAAGAGTTATGACCATGTCAACAGAGAACGGACACTTGTAGCCATTGATATCTCCTAGCTCAAAGTGAAGATTTTTGTAGCCGTATTTCTGCGCTGCAGCGTTGCATTTCTCAATGACATCCTTTTTAAGGTCAAGCCCGATGATGTGAGCATCAATTCCGCGAAGCTCTGTGAGATAATAGTAAAGAATAAAGGTAAGATAAGACTTTCCACAGCCGAAATCAATGATGTTAAGGCTCTTGAGATTCCTGCTTTTCACAGCATCGTCAATTATCTCAATGAATCGGTTTATCTGCCTGTATTTGTCGTACATTGACTGCACGACCTTGCCTTCCCTTGTGAAAATGCCCATATCCACAAGGGGAGCAATAACCTTACCCTCGGGCAGAATATATTGCTTCTGTCTGTTATGGGTCACAGCCTTGGGTGCCTGCTGCTCAGGGAGAAGCTTTACCTTATAGCCGATTTTGCCCTTTTTGCTTATGAGAACAATATATTCCTTTTCCGTGCTGAAGGCGTTGAGCTGCAGAAATGCACCGTCAAGAAGCTCAAAGCAGCGCCTTGCAGCATCCTGAGCCTTCACATTTTCGTGAAAGACCTGCTTTTGGGTGTATTTTGCAAATTGATAGCCATCAGCAAGAGGGGAAAGCGTGATTCTTTTGAATTCCCCCTGCTTTGATATCGGGTTGCTGATAACAGCCTTCACAATACCCGAATCAAATATTCCCGAAATCAAATCATAAAGTGCAGCCATTATTACACCTCTGCTGTTTTTATGCCGAAGGCAACATCTGTGTCAGCATGCTCAAGAAGAGTGAAGCCGCATTTCTTGTAGAAATTTATTCCGTTCACATTTTTATCACCCACGGTGAGCATAACACCCTTCACACCCTTTTGGGCAAGGTGGCGGCAAAGTGCTTTGATAAGCTGACTGCCGAAGCCCTTACGGTGATATGATGGTGTCAGGTCAATGTGAAGATGTGCAGGGTACTCATCCTTATATTTTGCCTGAAGAACTGTGGAGGTCTTTGCCCAGTTGTAAAGCTCCTCACCCTGAGGTCTTGTAAGCTCAAGATATTCTTCATCAAAAATTTTCTTGTATGTGTCATAATCCTCGGCACAGATAACATAGCCCACAGCCTTGCCGTTGTCATCATCAAGCACAAAGCAGTTGTGTGGCTCGTGGTCAATATAGTAATCACAGAAGGTGTGCAGAACAAATTCCTGCAATGTGGGTGGGTCTTCGGGACCATCCTCACAGTGAAGGCACACATACTGCACATCCTTATAATCCTTTTCCTCGTATTTCCTTACAAATGGCATAACAAACCAACCTTCAAATTTTCTTGTGAATATTTTACAACGAAACACTGTGTTTTTCAATAGTTATATTATATTGAATTTACAGTGAGCAGATTGTATAATTAAAGCAGACTATTATTGGAGGATGATTTTATGTCATCGGTATCAGCAAGGGCAATAAAGCTTTTAGCAAACACAGTCATAGCATTTATGCCGAAAAAACAATTCACCACACCTGAGGTGGCAGATAAATATATGCTCACCGGTGATGAGAGGTTTTCATATTGTCAGGGTGAGCATTTCACCTGTGGCTTCGGAAAGCAAATTCTCACCCCCAAGGATGTGGAGGAGAAAAAATATTTCATTGCCGGCTATGATTCCGATAACCCTGCACAGGGCGTGCTTGATGATATGCTTGCACGAGCTGTTTTCATTGATGACAACACGGGCAGAGGTGGTGTTGTGATTTGTGCTGTGGATGCTGTGGGTCTGAGCCGTCACGATGTAAATGACATAAGACGCCTTGTGCTTGAAAGTGGCAGGGTGCAGGGGATAAGGTCCATAAACATCTGCGCCACTCACACACATTCTGCAATAGATACACAGGGCTTGTGGGGAGAAAAGCTTTATCGCAGTGGCAGAGACGAGGAATATATGTGCTTTTTCAAGGCGAAAACAGCCGAGGCTATCATTTCTGCCTATGAAAACAGAAAAAACGGAAGGCTCTTTTATTCTGTAACAGAAACAGTTGATATGCAATTTGATTGCAGATTGCCTGAGGCTTATGACAGAAATCTCACAAAAATCCGTTTTGAGTCCTTTGACGGTAAGGAGAATATTCAGATAATCAATTTTGCCTCTCATGCAGAGCTTATGGGCAGCAAAACAACAAAAATAAGTGCAGATTTCCCTTGCTATATGATTCGGGAGATTGAAGAAAGCAACACAAACACAAATGCTCTTTTCATCAATGGTGCAATCGGTGGAATGATAAGTGCCAGGGAAATCAAAAAGGTTTACAGACATGAGCTTGATTGTGAGCAATACACAAGGGACTTCGGCAAGGCTCTTGGAGAAATCGCAAATGCCCTGGAGGCTGAAACCGAAATCAAGCCGGTTATAAATGTTCACTCAAGGGCACTTAAGATCAGGCCCGAAAACTTCGCACTTATACTTATGCGCTTTTTGGGAGTGCTCAATAATGATGTAATCCGTGGCAAAAGGCGAAGTGAAGCACTCATCAGCACAGAGCTTGGCTATATGGAGCTCGGCGACAAGCAGATGGGAATGTTTTTAATCCCCGGTGAGCTGTTTCCTGAGCTTTGGAACGGTGAATTTCTTGATGAGGATGAATCTGCAACAGGCAAAAATGCAGAGTATGACATCCTTAAAAATCTGTGTGAATGTGAGCACAGCTTTGTGGTTGGTCTTTGTAATGACGAGTTGGGGTACATTATCCCTGACAATGATTTTCTCACCGATGAAAAGATGCCATACATAAATAACGCAACAGATATTCATCAGAGAAGGCACTATGAGGAGACAAACTCCACAGGCCCTCACACAGCAAGGGTGCTTCTTGAAGAGACAAAAAGCATAATCCGTAAAACAGGAGAATTAAAATGAATTATTATCTCGGAGCAGACGGTGGTGGCACAAAAACAACAATTGCCATTGCCGGAGAAAACGGAAATATTATATATACAGCAACGGGAAAAACCATAAATTTTTATTCCGTTGGAATGGAAACAGCAAGAGAAAACCTGAAGGAGCTGCTTTCCCGAGCCGAAGGCGAGACGGGAATAAACAGCTTCAAGGGCGCATTTGTGGGCTGCTCTGCTCTTGACGATGAAGCCGATGAGGAAACTCTCAATGCTCTTTGTGGTGGCATCATCAGTGCAGAGAAAATTGCAATGAACAGTGATATTTTTGTTGCAATGAAGGCATCGGGAGGAAAATGCGTTGCAATCTGTGGCACCGGCTCCATTGCATTGGCTGAAAACAGCAAGGGACACCTTTGCGTTAAAGGAGGATGGGGTCATATTCTCGGTGATGAGGGGTCAGCCTATGCCATTTCAGTTGAAGCCTTGAAGAAGGTCTGCTCAGACTGGGATGAAAACAGAGAAACTCCCCTTACAAGTGCTGTTAAAACTCACTTTGACACAGAAAAACCCAGAAATCTTATAGAAATTATTTATTCGCCACAGGCTACAAAGGATGTTGTTGCTGCCTTTGGTGCTGTTGTGGGTGAAATGGCAGATAATGGTGACATGGAGAGCCTTGAGATAATCACCACACAGGCAAAAGCCTTTGCAAAAACAGTTACGAGTCTTTTAATTGAAGCAAACAAAGCACAGCTTTGCTTATATGGTGGCGTGTTCAAAAATTGCAGGAGCTTTCGTGAGACATTCGAGAGTGCGCTCAGAAAAAGCATACCACAGCTCGACACAGAGCTTCTTAAAATCACACCCGAGGAGGGTGCAATAAAAGCTGCAATGGAGTTATGAGAATGTATAAGGAATATTTTAACAATCTTCACGAAATCCTTGAACAAATTGAAAAAAATTGTTCAGAAAGCATTGAAAAATCAGCAGAGCTTTTCGCTTCTGCCATACGCAATAACAAAAAAATATTCCTCTTCGGCACGGGTCATTCCCATCTTTTAGCAGAAGAGCTGTTTTACAGAGCAGGTGGACTTCTTAATATCCAGCCCATTCTTGTGGATGAGCTTATGCTCCACATCAGTGCTTCCGAAAGCACTCGCGCAGAGAGAAAAGAGGGTCTTGCAGAGAGGATATATGCTGATTACGGTATCACACAGGGCGATGTTATTGTCATCATTTCAAATTCAGGCAGAAACGGTGTCATTGTGGATATGGCTCTTCTTTGCAGGGAACAAGGAGTGAGGGTGATTGCCCTTACAAGCCTTGCACACTCACAGGCAGGGGAGTCTCGTCATGTATGTGGCAAAAGGCTTTTTGAAATTGCAGAGGTTGTGCTTGATAACTGTGGCTGTGTGGGCGATGCCTGTGTTGAGATTGAGGGCATTGAAGGTAAAATCTGTGCCACATCCACAGTAACGGGAGCTGCTATCCTTAACGCAATTGTGGCAGAGGCAGTGAGTCTTTGTGCAGAAAAAAACATATATCCCGACCATTTTTGCAGCGCAAATGTGGATGGTGGAGATGAAATAAACGACAGACTTATTGAGAAGTATAAAAAGGAGATTAAGCACCTATGATTTACCCGGTAATGCAGAAAAATAACCTTGACGGAAAAGACGTCAAGGCAGAAAAATTAAATATTTCAGGTGAATTTTCAGCTGTGGGAGAAAAGGTGTTAAAGCACCTGAGTGCCCCCGAAGGCGTGAGTGTTTCCTTTGTGAAGGAGTCACAGAATATTCCTGCAGATGGTGTCAGAGAGGAAGCATACAGCATAACTGTATCCGAAAGTGAAATAATCATAGCTTCCGAAACCGAAATCGGTGCTTTCCGTGGTGCAAACACACTTTCAAGGCTCATAAGAGAAGAAGGATTGAAGGAAGGCACAGCAGTTGATTACCCTCTTTTTAAGAAGAGGGGATATATTGAGGGCTTCTACGGTCCAACCTGGGATCAGGAAAAGAGAGCTTCCGTGATGAAGCTTATGGCGGCATACGGAATGAATTCATATTTCTATGCTCCGAAGGATGACCTTTATCACAGAGAGCTGTGGCGTGAGCTTTACCCTCAGGAGGAATATGAACAGCTTGAGGCACTTTTCAGCCTTGCAAAGGAAAATTATCTTTCATTTTGCTGGTCTGTCGGCCCCGGTCTTACTTATTGCTACACATCTGAGAGTGATTTCAATCAGCTTATGGCAAAAATTGAAAGCATATATAAAATGGGTGTGAGAAATTTCGGTCTTCTCCTTGATGATATTCCCTGGGAATTTCAGTATGATGAGGACAGCAAGAGCTTTTCAACCATTGCCCAGGCGCATGTGGACCTGATAAACAAAACATATAACCATCTTAAAGCTCTTGACAGCACAATTCATCTCACCGTTTGTCCCACACAGTACAGTGGGGACTGTGCAGGGGAGTATATCAGAGAATTCGGCAAGGGCGTGCCGAAGGATGTGGACATATTCTGGACAGGTGCAGAAATCTGCTCAAGAGTGCTGCCCACAAGAGAGGCAAAGGAGTTTATTGAAAACACAGACCACAAGCCAATTTATTGGGATAACTATCCTGTAAATGACTGTGAAATGTATCACGAGCTTCATCTTGGTGCTATCATCGGCAGAGATAAGGACCTTTATAAGCACTGCGAGGGCATCATCTCAAATGTGATGGAATATGCAGAGTGCTCAAAGATTCCGCTTCTTACAATTGCAGATTTCCTTTGGAATCCCGAAGGATATAATCCCGATGAATCACTTCAGAATGCACACAGAGAAATCCTGGGAGACAAGGCAGAAAGCTTCTCGTATTTTGCCGACCACCTTGGTGTTTCCTGCCTTTCAAGATACAGCTCTGCGTTTATGAGCAAAACCCTGGGACAGGTAGCTTTCCTTGAAGCAAGTGGCAGAAGAGATGAAGCAATAGCCTTCCTTGATAGCTATATTGAGAAAATGAGAGAGTGTCTTGAGCTCATCAGCGACACCACAGTGCCGCTTTTTGCAGAAATGCAGAAGTGGGTGAAGAAATTTTCAATGTGCTGTGACCTTTTGGATTGTATAAGAGAGGTAAAGGCAAAGCCCACAGAGGAAGCTGTGAAAAGGCTTGAGGAGGAGCTTCACAAATATAATTATGATGCTGTGCTTCTCACAGGCTTCTGCCTTCGCGAAACGGCAGAGAAGACACTGAAGAAATGTAAATAATCGAAACACAAAATAAGGCAGAAAAAAGAAGTCTCGTAGAAGACGTACTGTTAAGAAAAGTTTTAAGACGGTTTTTATCGCTAGACTTGTTGCAGCTCAGGCAGCTATTGCAAACAAATAAGAAGTCGCTTAAGTCCTTTAATAGCAAGGGTTTTGCAACTTCTCCTACACGAGTTGTAGCTGTATAACAGCAATTAAATGTGCAATCAGCTCCCCGTATCCGAAAGGATATGGGGAGCTTTTGTGTTGCAATAGTTCAACTTTTATGGTACGATAGAAAATAGGGGGTGGTTACTGTGAAAGAAGAGTTGTTGTTTAATAATTCAGAAGTTACTGAATCTCAAGGGGAAATAATAATATATCAAACAGATGACGGTAATACAAAAATAGATGTTAAGATTGAGGATGAAACTGTTTGGTTGACACAAGCACAGTTGGTAGAGTTGTATCGAACAAGTAAATCAAATATCAGTGAACATATAAGCAATATTTTTGCAGAAGGTGAATTGGATGAAGATTCAGTTGTTCGGGTTTTCCGAACAACTGCAGCCGATGGCAAAAGGTACAACACAAAATATTATAACCTTGATATGATCATCTCTCTTGGTTATAGGGTTAAAAGTGTTATTGCCACAAATTTCAGAAAATGGGCTACAGAGCGCATTAAGGAGTATATTGTCAAAGGATTTACAATGAATGACGATAAACTCAAAGAGCTTGGCGGAGGGAATTATTGGAAAGAATTACTTGACCGTATAAGAGATATTCGTTCTTCCGAAAAGGTTATGTATCGTCAGGTTTTAGACTTGTATGCGACAAGTGTTGACTATAACCCTAATAGCGAGGAATCTGTTTTGTTTTTTAAGATTGTGCAGAACAAACTTCACTATGCAGCGCATGGGCATACTGCTGCGGAGGTTATATATGAGCGTGCCGATGCAGAAAAGCCGTTTATGGGGCTTACCAATTTTGCTGGTGATTTTCCTACTATGGCAGATATAAAAATAGCAAAGAACTATCTTGATGCCGATGAATTGAAAATACTTAATAATCTTGTTTCTGGATATTTCGATTTTGCTGAAATACAAGCAATGAAAAGAAAACATATGTACATGAAGGATTATATCGATCATTTGGATGCAATTCTTTCATCTACAGGCGAAAAAACGTTGCTTGATTCGGGTAGAGTCAGTCAAAAGATGGCGCTTGAAAAGGCTAAAGCCGAATATAAAAAATATCAGGTGCAAAATCTTTCACCGGTTGAAAAAGAATATTTGAAAGTTATAAAAGAAACATCGGAAACAGCGAAGAAAATGGCGGATAAAAAGTAAAAATAACAAAATTCCTAAATCGGAAATATTAGAATTGTTACTATAAAAATATTTACAACAGAAAAAGGAAAAATATGATATTATCAGATAAAACATTAACTAAAATGCTTGAGGAAAAAACGCTTATTGTTGAACCGATTAAAAAGGAACAGATTCAGCCTGCAAGTATTGATATTCGATTAGGCAATACATTCAGTATTGTAGAAGATACATCAACAGGTATTATAAATTTAGAAAATGAAATTAAATACAAAACAATAACAACTGATTCATACATACTTTTACCTAATCAGTTTGTTCTTGCAACTACTATGGAATATTTTGATTTGCCAGATGATTTAACTGCATTTGTTGAAGGTAGAAGTTCTCTTGGTAGAATGGGTTTATTTATTCAAAACGCAGGTTGGGTTGACCCCGGATTCAAGGGTGAAATCACACTTGAACTTTATAATGCAAACAGATGCGCTATTGAATTAAAAGCGGGCAGAAGAGTCGGTCAGCTTGTTTTTGCAAAAATGGACGATACAGCACTTAATCCGTATAATGGCAAGTACCAAGGTCAGCGTGGAGCAACAGGCTCAAGAGTGTTTATGGATAAGGAAATCAAGTGACTATATTTCCTACATTTCTTCCCTGCCCCACAGGTAGCAATTGCTGAAATGAAATAATTAGGTTCTAATTATTCGGAATAGCAAATAAATAAAAAGAGGTAATACGGATAAAACCGTGTTACCTCTCATTTTTGCACTTACACCTCCGGTGGTGAGTAAGTGCGCTATTAAAATTTAATTTTTATCAAGTGTTATTCTTCCTTACGGCAGAGTGATATTATTGTCTTTAGACAATAGTGTTATTGAACCCTGCGGATTCAGTGTTATTTTATTCGCAGCAAACTCGCGAAGCGAATAACACTGTGCGAAGCACAATAAAACTGCGATGCAATAAAACTCGCCGTATGGCGAATAAAACTGGCGTTGTGCCCTTGTGGACACAACGCCTTAAATAATGAATTATTTTATAAGCTTGATTTTTCCGAGAACCGGAATTTCAAATTTTTTCCCTTCGTTAATTGCACCAACACACTTAACATAGAGGAAAATTGAAATCGCTGCAAAAATAATTAAGAAGAGAGACATTAACTCAATGAACGGAGTTAAAATAACGGAAAGAATTGTAAGGATTCGGAAGATAAATAAAATCAAGCCCTGATTAACGTGGAATTTCATTTCCTCGTCCACCTTTGCCTTATCAAGGCACTGGAACACCTTAAAGAAGCCATAAGCCTGCCTATATTCAGCCTTTCTGTCTTGATCAGCCTTTCTCTCGGCAGCTTTCTGAGCAGCCTTTTCCTGGGCGATAGCCCTTTTTTCTAATTCCTCGGCTTTTTCCTTCATCATCTGCTTGTAATAAACACTGTTTTCTTCGTCGTGCATGTATGTAACGTCCTTACCGTCGATAAACTCTTCGGTACCATCCATGTATATAATTTCTACGCTGTCAAGCACAGCTTCGTAAACTGTTGGGTTATACCAGAGAGTCTCCCACTTCGGAAAATCGGTTTCACCGGGAGAAATAGGTCCTGTAATTTTACATCTTTTTTCTGCCTCATGCGATATGGTGCAATAAACAACATCGCCAACACGGTTATAGGGAACAAATGTAAATGTTATGTACTTCATAGCCTTGTCGCTTGCATTGAAATACGCGTGAGATAAGGTGATACCATCAGCAAAGTCTTTGGTAACCTCAGGTTTACTGAACTCTAAAGAACTACCCATAAAAACCAACCTCTATTTCTTTTATTTAATAATGAGAAAATGAAAAATTCATTTCTGATTTAATTATAGAACAATTTATTCTTGGTGTCAATAGAACAGTTTGTTCTTGGGTATAATCCAAATGGTGATTATATGAAGTTTCAAAGAATTCGTGATTTACGGGAAGATGCCGACTTGACCCAAACAGAAATGGGTAAAGCGATAAATTTATCTCAAAGAACATATGCATATTATGAGAGAGGCGAAAGAACCATGCCACCGGAATCATTATTGCTCTTGCAAAATTTCACAAAGCATCTGCCCTTTGTGTGATAGTTGCCGTGCTCACGGGGATATGTGTTGCATTCAAGCAGTTTAAAAGGATGGAAGACAGCTTCTTTACGAAGTGTCTTCCATCGCAGGAGACTTTTTATTTATTGTTTGATTTCAATCATCTGGTGAATATCCACCTTAGGCACGGTGAATTCTGCTCTGCCGTTTGCATATTCAAAATTCAGCTCCTCACCTGAAGGCACAAGGGAGATTTTTGAGGGCTTGCTGTCACATTTCACACTGCATCTTACATTGAAAAGAGGAACGGTGTCCTCAATAACCTCGGTGTTTTTTCCTCGCACCGTTGTGTGAGCAAAAAGAAGATGCAAAATATTTCTCTTTTCGTTTTCCTGTCTTGTGTAGGTTAAAACTGCTCTGTCGGGCATATCTGCAAAAACAGTGATATCATCACCCATCATTTTCTTCAGAAGGTGAGTAAAAAGCTCCTTGAAATAGAGATGACCATGGTTTGCATATGCTGTGAAAATATCCCAACCGATGTAGGCAATATTTCCGTTGATGACAGCAGCAGGGAAGCTTTCTTCAGGATTGTTGGGAGCGTGCATGTGTGAGCAGAAATGCTCAAGAGCTCTGTTGAAATATGGGTTCTGCATGCGTGCAACAATTTCTCCGTCAGAGACTGTGAATTTATTGAAATCGCAACGCATAACATATTCGGTTGTGCCGTTCACTGTGTCAAAGCCGGGAACAAAATATGTGGGCTTAAGCTCATTTTTGCCTGTGTATTCAGCACCGAAATCGAGAAAAAATTTGTTGTCATCAATAAGGGCATCTGCTGTGGCGATAATCCTGCCGCCGTTGCTTGCATAGGCTTTAATTTTCTCAATTGTTTCCTCGGAATAGCCGGAGGAATCAGGCAGAACAAGGAGCTTGTAGGCTGAAAAATCTGCAGAAGGGTCAATGAAATTATAAAGAAGATGGCTTTCAAGGAGCATTCTGTTTGCACCGATATCTGCAGGAGCATTTCTGTTTCCTGTGGTTGCCTCCTGACTCAGAACAGCAATATCAGCAAGGTTGCTTGCATCGGTTAACCATGGCTCTCTTTCCTCAACTAATGAGTATGCCTTACCTATAAGCTCATAGGTTGACATATTCATTTCACCAAGGGGATGCATCTGGTCACCGATTGAACAGCCTGCACCATTTGCAATGCTCAGGGCTGTTTCATAGACGAGCGCGTTGGGATGCTTGAAGCCACCGAATTCACCCCAGCTGTGGTGGAATTTACCTGTCATGCCGAGGAATTCTTTATCCGTGAGAGTGCGCACATAGGAAGCAGAGAGAGGAAAATGATCGTAGCCCCATCCACCTGTGGGAAGGCTTTCAAGCTCAAGGTGAGTGTTGGAGTCAATGTATCGGTAATCACCCTTTGCAATGTGTCCTGCATTGTGGAAAATGGTGGCTGTGTCACTGTGCTTTCTCACAGCCTTGTTGGTTTCTTCAAGATATTTGTTAAAGGTCAGCTGAGAGAAATTTTCCCTGTCACTTGCATTGTCAATATCAAGACCGAGGGCTTTCATATCACTGACACATTTCTCACAATAGCAGATTTTTGGAGAAATAATATCAAGGAAAATGCCACAGGGGTTATATTTAACCATAACCTCCTCAATCTGACTGCAAAGAAAATCAAGATAGCCTGTGTTAAAGCAAAGAAGGTGGAAATGCACTTCTTTGTTATACTCCTCCACATCCTCTTTCTTCGGAGAAGGGCAGTAGCGCCATTCAGGGCGTTTGATGAATTCCTTTTCATCATAGCCTGCAGAAATATAGACAGGAGCGTTAACACCAATTTCCTTGCATGCTTCAAGCTGTGCACCAAGCAAATCAAGCTTTAATTGAGGGTGCATTTCGTTAACCTCAGTGGGATGATATGACCACCCGTGGTGACATTTTGAAAAAACGGTGATTGAATCAACATGACCTGCCATCAAAGCCTTCTGGAATTGCTCCTTTGAAAAGCTGTTGCCAACGGGAACAAGCTCGCTGGTGTGAAAATCAAGATGAACTTGCCTTTTTCTGAGCATAATAAAACCTCCGAAGATTATTGAGATATGTTTTCTTTATCACTTTTCTTTGTGAATTTGTAAATCACAAGGGGGATAAGGAGAAGAATTGCTGTGATTATAAAAGTAAAAAGTATATCCTTTATGTCAAAGCCTGAAAAGTCGGGATTATAAAAAATTCTTACTGTGCCGATAATGGAGAGAACAGCCGGCATTCCCAGCAGCATGAGAAGAAAGATGAAATCTTCAAAGCCTGAGCTTTGGAAAAAAGCAATGTCAAGCTGCTCAAGGTTGACGGCAACCATACATAAAAAACTGAAAACGGAGGGGATAGCTAAAGGGATATATGCCCCCATGAAGAGTGCAGAAGATTTTCTCCTTCCGGCCACTGCAGCCAATGTGCAGATGAAAACAAAAGTGATAAGAAGATGAAGAAGAGAACAAAAATCGTGGAGCTCTTCAAACAAAAAGCTCAGAGAAAGAATTGCCGCCGATAAGATAAAACCAATGATACCGTGTCTGAATTTCATTTTAATCACCTCTTGAAACAGTATAACAGAAACAAAAACTCAAATCAAGCGAAGCATTGTATGAAATCGCAACCTTGGTTGCGTATGTAATCATAATATAATTATGTATGTAATCAATACGAAGGATTGCAAAGATACACGCTCACGCGTGGTTACATACACCCTTCGGGTGATTACATTCGCCTTCGGCAATTACATACACGCTAAAGCGTGATTACATACCAATCCTTCGGATTGGATAAAAAAAGACCCCACTCGGTTGGAGTGGGGTTATAGTTTAAAGAAAATCAGTCATCGTTTTTATCATATCCGCTGCATTCTTCTTTATGATTGCAAAATTCACATTCGCAATCATCGGTAAAAACACCTGTTTCCCAACAAATATCTGTTGGATACATACTTATCCCTCCGTTTCAAATTAAATTCCAAAATTTTTTAAAATGTTTTCTACCTCATTATATGATTCAACAGTATAAGGGATTTCAATAAGAGGAATCCCTATACTTTTCGCATAAAATTTTTTAAGCTCATCATGTAATTGTTGCTTAGCAAACTGTTCTTTTCCTCCAAAGAACTCTATCGGTTCATAATGTTGTTGACCTTGGCATTCTATAAATGCAAAAAGTTTATTATTTTTGTAAAATGCAAAATCGTAAGATAATAAACCCTCTTCAACACCTCTTAAATCGTCAAATCTTTTTTGAGTTTCATAATCAATTGAACTAATATAATTCTTTTTGTTGAAATATTGAAGTACATATAGTTCGTATTTGGATTGAGCCAAACATCCACAAGAAGAAATCATACCCTTTCTTAAATAATATCCATCTGCAAATTTAACATTTCCACAATCGCATATACATTTCCATGTTGATATTTCAGAAGCTTCACATACAGGCACTCTTTCTATTACAGTAAGTAAACCAAATCTCTTTCCGATGAAATCAATTGTTCTTTCTTTTGCTCTTTTTGTTGCTTCGCTTTTTTGAAAACAACCACATGATTTTGTGTCACCACGACGTAAAACTGAACCTTCAACAATTTTTTCATTGCCGCAATCACAAATACATTTCCAGTAGTATTTACTGTTTCCTTGGTTGTCAGTTTTCTTGTGGTCAAGACATATAATAGTTAACTTTCCAAAGCGTTGGTTGGTCATATCAATAAATTTTCGATCTGATGATTTTTTCCTGTTATTGCAACCACATGATACAACTTTGCCACTCAATAGTATGTTTGTTCTGTAAGATTTAACATTTCCACAATCACATATACATTTCCAAAAAACTCCAGAACCTTTCTTTTCTTTGTCGATTTCAATTACGGTCAAAAAGCCAAATTTCTTACCAATTAATGATTCGTTTTTACTTGAGTGCTTGCTTTTGTTTGCTCTTTGGCAACCACATGACGTTGTTTTTCCAGTTCTCAAAGAGTATCCCAATACGCTTCTAATTGTTCCACAATCACATTGACAAATCCACCTTGCACCTCTTTTGGAATTTGAGTCGCCAGAAAGGTCTCTTTTTAAGACAGTCCATTTTCCAAACTTTGAACCAGTCATGTCTTCAACTCGTTCAATTGTTCGTTTAGCTGTTTCTTTGTTTTTTTCACAACCACAAGAAACGGATGTTCCTTTTCTTAAACTTGTACCAGCGACACTTCTAATACATCCGCATTCGCATTGACATACCCAATATATATTCTTTTTATCGATGTTAGAATCTCTACTAATTACAAGCCATTTTCCAAATTTCTTTCCAGATAAATCTATGTAAGTTCCCATATAATCACCTCACAAAAACATTTTATCACAATATGAAAGCAAGTCAATATATCTGCAAGTTGTAGCACGATAAAAGGGACTGAAAATAAAAAATCACGGCGTAGCCGAGTATGTAATCCGTCTTCAGACGGAATGTAACCGCAACTTTTGTTGCGTATGTAATCATAACAAAGTTATGCATGTAATCAATACGAAGGATTGCATACACCAAGGTGATGCCATTCGCCTTCGGCAATTACATTCACGCTGAAGCGTGATTACATACCAATCCTTCGGATTGGATAAGTGAGGGAATATGGGCAGAAAAAGACCCCACTCGTGAGGAGTGGGGTGATAAATATATCAGCTTTTATCTTTTAATAACGGTTTAATCTTTTTGTAGAGCTCGGTAACTTTTTTGTTATCGTGCAATTCTTTCATAAGATAATTATGAACGCCTTCTTTACTTTTTCTTTCGCTTAAAGCCTCATAAATATCTGAAATATATTTTTCGTTTTCTGAACCGATAAGATTTGAGATTTCTTTTAAAAATTCATTTTTTGAATTTTGAACATCTGTTGTTATATTTTCAACTCGTGAAATTTGAATTTTCTTTTTTGTCCAGAATTCAACAGTGCTGTCAAAGCCCTTATCTTTTGAAACAATAACATACTCCTGATTTTCTTCTTTTGCAATTTTATAGCCTAAAATAGAAGTTAACTGAAAATCCAAAGAGTTAGGAGTACCTACCGAAACCTTTATATATTCAATGTTTGCTTTACTTTCAATTAAGCGTTTATGTAAGCCAAAAGTTAAAGTGTTAGCTTTTTCGCTATAAAAAATACAAACAGAATCGTCTTCATTTAGTTTGGCAACACCCTTTAATCCATCAACATGAACATTTTCATAATCGATAAAATATATAGCCATAGATTTGCATCTCCAATCGTGTTATTTATTGCTTATTTTCTTTTCAATAGTAATACAAGACGATGTTAACATTCTTTGTATTCTGCCACAGAGGTTTCTGTATTTTTTGAAGGTTTCTTCTTTTATTTCAATTAATATTATTTATTGATATTTTCTTTGGTGGTGGTAATTGAGGAAACGAGCATGGCACGAAGGCTTTTGCACTTTGTTTCTAATATTTTGTATTTTTCTTCATTTATATAGCCTGTTCTTAAAAGTAATTCTAACCAATATCCTGTTTCGTTAGCCTCTTTGAGAGAGATTTGCAGTTTAGAAATAAAATCAGCTTTCCCATGAGCATAGTGAGCTTCGCGTATGTTTGCACCAATAGAGGTACCACTACGACCTATTTGGTTTGATATTACGGATTCATGCTGTATTTTTAGCTCTTTTACAAGCCCAATTATATCAACAGAAAAATCCATAGATAATTCGGAAAGCTTATCGTTTCTCATATGATAACTCCTATAATTATATTTTAATTAAGCATTTGCTACGCAAATATGAAGCAAATTCGTTTCCCGAATTTATGAAGCAGTCGCAAAAGCTCCTATGAAGCGAAGCGCTTATGTGCGAAAGCACGCTTCATAGCCGAAGGCTGCTTCATAACGCAAGTTACTTAATGCATTTTTATGCGCTTCATTTGAAAAAAGCACCTAACGCATAGCGTTAAGTGCTTTTTTTATGGTGCGAGAGACGGGACTTGAACCCGTACGGGATTACCACACGCCCCTCAAACGTGCGCGTCTGCCGATTCCGCCACTCTCGCAAGTGCTCATATAATATAACACCAAGATTCGGATTTGTCAACAACTTTTTTTATTTTTTTCAAAAAAAATTTTCAAGTATGATTGTTGTTGTGAAAAGATGTTTTATAAAAGGTTATTTTATATAAAATTTATCCTCTTCCTTTAAATCAAGAAGGGTGATGATTCTTTCAAAGTTTTCCTTTGCATCCTGCAGGGCAGAGGCTTTGTGAGAGTCGCTTCCAAGATAGAACTTACAGCCACACTCCTTTGCAATTCTGTATGGTCGGAGCATAGTGGCTTTTTCCTCCTCGGAGTTAAAA
>JAFODQ010000115.1 GCA_017380615.1 Clostridia bacterium
AGCGCGATTTATTGTCGGTATCGGAACTGCGGCTATTGCGCCGGTTGTAATGGCATATATTCTTACAGAATTTCCACCTGATAAAATTGCAAAAGGCTTTTCTGTTTATATGTTCATTTCAAGTATATCGGTAATTTTCGGCCCGACTATCGGTGGACTGATTATAGAGCGATATGGATGGCGCAGGATGATATGGATCTGCGTTGTAATTTCGGTAATTATTTTTTCAGCTTGTCTTGTAACCGGTGATAAAAAAACAAGGGTCAGAAAAAGATTAGAGAATTTTGACGGTGCAGGTGCGATATTTATATTAATTTTCTTCAGCTTGCTTCTTTGTATTCCCTCCTTCGGACAGAATTTCGGTTGGCAATCCAAGCTGTTTATCGGAATTTTAATTGCATCCTTTATCTCCTTCGCAGGACTCTATTTTTCAGAAAGAAGAGCACTGAACCCTATTCTGCAATGGGGATTTATGAAGAGAAGAGCATTTATTCTTTCTGTTTTTGCTCTTTTTCTTACACAAGGACTTATGCAGGCAAATATGACTAATATCATAGTTTTTGTCAATTACACTCAGCCACAAAGCTCTGTTATATCGGGATATGCAATTTCTATTATGTATATAGGAATGTCTCTTGGCGCCATAATCATCGGACCACTTGCAGACCGTTACGAGCCCAAAAAAGTTCTTGCAGGCTCACTTACACTTACAGCAATTGGTTGTGCTGTTATGCTCTTGTTTTCAGCTGACACATCAGTTTTTTTACTTGCCACCTCGTTAGGTGTGCTCGGATTCGGACTTGGAGGAAACGGTACCATATTTATGAAGGTTGTTCTTTCAGGGGTCTCTGCTGACGCTTCAGGAGCAGGAACAGGAACATACGGACTTTTCCGTGACCTTGCAGCTCCCTTTGGGGTTGCTGTGTTTGTGCCGTTGTTTACCAACAATGCAGCAAAGCTTATCGGTAACGGAGCAACCGAAATCACTGCAGCCATAGCTTCAATAAAGCTTCTTGCCGGTGTTGAAATTGTATGTGTCGCAGTTGGAATAACCACCGTTTTGCTTCTGCCAAAAATTTATGCAAACAGAAAAGGAGCCAGAGTATGAAATTAAAAAATAAGGTTGTTTTAATCACAGCATCAACCAGAGGTATAGGCTTAGCTTGTGTTAAGGAATGTGCAAAAGAAGGTGCCATGGTTTATATGGCAGCAAGAAATCTCGCACTTGCCAAGGAAGAAGCAGACAAGCTTATTTCTCAGGGTTATAATGTTAAATGTGTTTATAATGATGCCAGCAAGCCTGAATCCTTTGCTTCAATGATAGAAGAGGTAATAGAGGCTTCCGGTCGCATTGATGTTCTTGTAAATAATTTCGGCACATCAAATCCCGGGAAGGACCTGGATTTTTCAAACACAGACACAGATGTTTTTCTTGATACCGTTATTATTAACCTAAGAAGTGTTTTTGCCGCAAGCAAGCAAGCCGTTAAATATATGGCAAGGCAAGGTGGCGGAAGCATTATAAACATTTCTTCAGTTGGTGGTATTGTGCCCGATATCTCACAGGTGTCATACGGAACAAGCAAGGCAGCAATCAATTACCTTACCAAGCTTATTGCTGTGCACGAAGCCAAGAACAACATTCGATGTAATGCTGTTCTTCCGGGAATGACAGCAACAGAGGCAGTGGAGAAAAATTTATCGGGAGAATTCAAAGACCTGTTTCTGCGTCACATTCCGTTAGGAAGAATGGGCGAACCAAACGAAATTGCCAAGGCTGCAGTATATTTTGCCAGCGATGATTCGGCTTATACCACAGGGCAGATATTAACTGTTTCCGGTGGTTTCGGTACAGCAACACCTCTATACGCAGACTTGTCAGACAAACAGAGCCGGAGATAAATATTCTTGAAATTTCTACTTTTCTATATTATAACGATTATAGTTAGTCGAAACAGTGTAAAATTACACTGTTTCGATACCAAATTATGATTAGGTATCGAATTTTCTTCGAAAATTCGACTATAATCCTTTCAATGAGTGTAATGCAAAATTGAATTTATAAAAAACAA
>JAFODQ010000116.1 GCA_017380615.1 Clostridia bacterium
GCTTTTAGCAAAATTGTTTTTTATAAATACAATTTTGCATTACACTCATTGAAAGGATTATAGTCGAATTTTCGAAGAAAATTCGATACCAAATCATAATTTGGTATCGAAACAGTGTAATTTTACACTGTTTCGACTAACCATAATCGTTATACTATATGTTATACTAAAAAGACAAATCATTTTCAATACCTTTGGAGGTAATAATGAAAAATCTTTCAGACATCAATGTTATAAAATCTGTAATGTCACGCCACGGCGTAACCTTCAATAAAGGACTGGGTCAGAACTTTCTTGTTGACCCGGAGGTCTGCCCTGCAATGGCAGAGGCTGCAGGTCTCAATGAAAACACCTGCGCCATTGAAATCGGACCGGGTGTGGGAGTGCTCACAGCAGAGCTTGCAAAAAGAGCAGGCAAGGTTTTAAGCTTTGAGGTTGATACACGCCTTCTTCCTGTGCTCTCCGAAACACTTGCAGAATTCAACAATGTGGAAATAATAAACCAGGATGTTATGAAGGCAGACCTTAAGGGCATCATTGAAGAAAAATGCAAGGGAATGGAAATTGCTGTGGTGGCAAACCTACCATACTACATTACATCTCCCATTATAATGCTTCTTCTTGAAAGCAGGCTTCCTGTTAAAAGTGTCACTGTTATGGTTCAGAAGGAAGCAGCCGACAGACTTTGTGCAGAGGTGGGCAGCCGTGATGGTGGAGCAGTTACAGTTGCCGTAAGCTATTATTCCGAGGCACAAAAGCTCTTTTATGTGCCAAGAGAATCCTTCCTTCCACCACCAAAGGTTAACAGCGAGGTTATTCAGCTCACAGTAAGACCGGAGCCTCCTGTGACAGTATCAGATGAAGAGAAGTTTTTTAAGCTTGTGAAGGCAGCATTTTCTCAAAGGAGAAAAACTGCAGAAAATTCAATCAGCGCAGGCCTCGGAATCCCTAAGCCACAAATAGCAGAAGCGCTTGAGAAAGCAGGTCTTGAAAGGACCGTGAGAGCAGAAAAGCTCACAATGGATGACTTTGCAGCTCTTGCTGAAATTTTGTTATAAAATACTTTACAAACGAAAAAACTTGTGATATAATACTCAAGCCTTATGACTCGGAGTATGGACTAAGCCTATTAAGAGGCATTCACCTACCATCCGCTGGGTTGTTTGGGAATAATAAAATGAGGTGAAAAAAATGACACAGGCAGAAAAGCAGGCTATCATGGCAGAATATGCCACACACGAAGGAGACACAGGTTCTCCTGAGGTTCAGATTGCAGTTCTCACAAAGAGAATCAACGATCTCAACGCACATCTTAAGAACAACATGAAGGATCACCACTCACGTCGTGGACTTCTCAAGATGGTTGGTCACAGAAGAAACCTTCTTGCATACCTTCAGAAAACAGATATCGAGCGTTATCGTTCAATCGTTGCTCGTCTCGGTCTTCGTAAATAAGTTCTTAATTCGGGACAAACGGGATACCGTTTGTCCCGTTAGCCGTTTTTAAAAACGGTTTTTCATTGTTAAAAATCCGTTGAATACATGTTTAGCGATAAAGAAAAGTGCAAGTGTCTTGCATTTCTCTTTGTTGCTAAATCGTATGACACGGAAATAAAATAAAAGAGGTAGAGATTTATGTTTTTTAAGGATTTCAGAACTTTTGAAACAGAAGTTGCCGGCAGAAAGTTAGTTATTGAAACCGGCAAAATGGCTCAGCTTGCAAACGGCTCTTGTATTGTTCGTTACGGCGACACAGAAGTGCTTTGCACAGCAACAATGGCTCCAAAGCCACGCGAGGGTGTTGATTTCTTCCCACTTTCAGTTGACTTTGAAGAGAAGCTTTACGCAGTTGGCAGAATCCCCGGTTCTTTCCAGAGAAGAGAAGGCAAGGCATCAGAAAAGGCTGTTCTCACATCACGTGTTATAGACAGACCAATCCGCCCACTCTTCCCAAAGGATATGAGAAACGACGTTTCAGTTGTTGCAACAGTTATGTCAGTTGACCCTGATTGCTCACCTGAAATTGCAGCACTCTGGGGTGTTTCCACAGCAATCGCAATTTCCGATATTCCATGGGAGGGCCCTGTATCAAGCGTTTCTCTCGGTCTTGTTGATGGCGAATATGTTATCAACCCAACTCTCGAGCAGAGAGGCAAAACAGAAATGACAGTTACAGTTGCTTCAACAGACAGCCTTGTTGCTATGATTGAAGCAGGTGCAAACGAAATCTCAAACGAGGTTATGTTTGACGGTATCATGTTCGCCCACGAGGAGAACAAGAAGATTGTTGAATTCATCAAATCAATCGTTGCCGAAATCGGTAAGGAAAAGGTTGCATTTGAATCAAATGACCCATCAGAGGAGCTTTACGAAGCAATCAAGGCTTTCGCTATTGATGATGTTAAGGCTGCTCTCGATACAGATGACAAGAGAATCCGTGACGAAAGACTCAAACCAATTTATGACGCTGTTCACGCAGAGTTCGATGAGAAGTTTGCAGACGAGGCAGATAAGATTGAGGATTGCCTTTACAAGCTTCAGAAATTCATTGTTCGTCGTTGGCTTCTTGACGAAGGCAAGCGTGTTGACGGTCGTGGCATTGACGATATCCGTCCTCTTAACGCAGAAATTGACCTTCTCTCAAGAGTTCATGGTTCAGGTATGTTCACCCGTGGTCAGACTCAGGTGCTTTCAATAACAACACTTGGTACTGCACGCGATGCACAGATGCTTGACGGTATCGATGAGGATGTTGAAAAGAGATACATCCACCACTATAACTTCCCTTCATATTCAGTTGGTGAAACAAAGCCATCAAGAGGCCCCGGCAGACGTGAAATCGGTCACGGTGCACTTGCTGAAAGAGCACTTCTTCCTGTTATCCCATCAATGGAAGAGTTCCCATACACAATCCGTGTTGTTTCTGAGGTTCTCTCCTCAAACGGTTCAACATCACAGGGCTCAGTTTGTGGTTCAACACTTGCTCTCATGGCTGCAGGTGTTCCGATTAAAGCTCCTGTTGCAGGTATTTCCTGTGGTCTTATCTCTGAAGGCGACCGTTTCATGACAATGGTTGATATCCAGGGTCTTGAGGACTTCTTCGGCGATATGGACTTCAAGGTTGCAGGTACAAAGAATGGTATCACAGCAATCCAGATGGACCTTAAGGTTCACGGTCTTACACCTGAAATCATCAAGGAAGCATTTGAGAAAACATACAAGGCTCGTATGTACATCCTCGATGAAATTATGAATCCTGTTATCTCCGAGCCAAGAGCAGAGCTTTCAGCTTATGCTCCAAAGCTTCTCACAACAAAGATTGATGTTGATAAGATTGGCGATGTTATCGGTAAGCAGGGCAAGGTTATTCAGAAAATCTGTGCTGAATGCAACTGTAAGGTTGATGTTGAAGAGGATGGTACAATCTTCGTTACAGCAGTTGACATCAACGATGCAAACCGTGCTCTTGATATCATCAACACAATTGCAAACGATCCTGAAATCGGTGCTATCTACAACGGTGTTGTTACAAGACTTATGTCATTCGGTGCATTCGTTGAAATTGCTCCGGGTAAGGAAGGTCTTGTTCACATCTCCAAGCTCGATGTAAAGAGAGTTGAAAAGGTTGAGGATTGTGTAAACGTTGGCGACCAGATTATGGTTAAGGTTACAGAAATCGATGACCAGGGCAGAATCAATCTTTCAAGAAGAGATGCTCTCATTGAGGTTGAAGGCCTTGTTCCTGAAAATGATGATGAGCCTCAGAGAGACCGTCGTCCAAGAAAGCCCTTCAACAAAAGAAGAGACTGATTAACACACAATTAAGAAAACTCCGTAAGAGAAATCTTACGGAGTTTTTTGTTGCTGTTTTTTATTTTAATGCTGCAATAATCTTTTCTGCCTCTTCCTCCACATCCTTTTCGGACCAATCCGGATTAACGCTGATATAAACAGCCTTTGCAAGAAGCTCAAGTGTCTTTGTGCACATATCGTTATTGTAATCAGGCACAATAGCTTTGTTTGCCTCCATTTTAAACGGATCCATAAGAGGATTCACGGCACCGGTTTTGCTCATAATCTGTGTCCAGTTTGTGTAAATGTGCTTTCCTGTGTTTATTGGTGAGATTGCGTTTATACCCTCTGCCTTTGTAAATGAATCTGCCTTTTCGGCACTGTCAAAGCAAAGTGCAACAGTTGTGCCGCAATCACCTTCAATATCATTTGACGGAACAAAATCACAATATGGTGCAATTTTTTCCATAAGAAGCTTTTTATTTTTTCTCAGGTCTGCAAGAATACCATCAAGTCTTGTGAGCTGAACTCTCAATATGGCAGAGGAAATCTCATTTGTTCTGTATTCACTGCCACAGAAGAGCTTTTCATCCACATCCTTAAGCTGATCTCCGAAAAAGCACACAGCCGAAGCATCGTGATAAATGAGCGCTCTCTCATAGATTGTTCTGTTGTTTGTGAGCAGAGCACCACCCTCACCACAGCTTATAACCTTATAGAAATTGAAGCTGAAGGCACCGGCATCACCAATTGTGCCAAGTCTCTTGCCGTTGTAGGAGCCACCGTCTGCCTGGCAGGCATCTTCAAGAACAAGGATATTATGCTTTCCTGCAATTTCACAAATCTCATTCATCTTGCAAGGGAAGCCCTGAATGTGCACAGGGATAACTGCTCTTGTGTGTTTAGTAATCGCTTTTTCAAAGGCACGGGGAGAAAGAGTGAGGGATTCATCCACATCTGCAATCACGGGAATTGCACCTGCAGCCACAACAGCCATTGCTGTTGCAATATATGTATATGCAGGCACAACAACCTGGTCTCCGGGGCCGATGCCCATACCGATAAGAGCTGCCGTGAGAGCTGCGTGACCACTTGTCATCACAATTGCATCTGCACCGAAAAGCTCCTTCATTTCCCTGTCAAGATTTTTTGATTCCTGCAAAGGACCTCCGTTTATTTTGAAAAGCTCCCCTGACTCAATAACTCTTGCAACAGCATCTATCTCTTCTTTACCAATTCTGTACATAGCTTATACCCCTGTTTTCTTAAGATTTTCAACCGTCTGTGTCACAACCGACCAATCGGCATTATCTGTGTATGGCTGAATGAAGCTTGTTTTGAACATATCAATTTCATAGCCACCCTTGCAAATCTGGTCTTCGGTTACAAAATAACCCTCGCTGCCGTTTGTGTTTGAAAGAGAAAGAGTGTACGGTACAACGCTGTGCTGTGCAATGCGCATACCGATTTCTGAAAAAAGCTCATAAGGGAAGCTGACAAATGCCACATCTCCGACACGGATAATTGTCTGCTTTACGGGTCGCACGGCAGCATCCTCATAGCCGTTTTCATAGGAAGCAATAACATCACCGTAATATTTACCCTTTGTTCCATCAATATTTACCGTGTTGTTTTTATATTTCTCGTACTGACAACGGGCAAGCTCAAGGGGAATTCTCTTGTCAAGAGGAATCTGCAAATCATTTACCGTTACAGAAAGCCTTGCCTTTTTATATGGGTCACGGTGTCGGCAGATTGAAGCAGCATCTGTTGCCGCAACACCACCCACCTCAGCCACAAAGCGCATGTCTGCAGTTGTTTGTCCGTTGGAGATTCTCGGACCCACATCACCTTCGGGACCGTTGAAGAAGGCTGCAATCCCGCCGAAGTTCCGTTCAACACAATCCACCATAACACCCGACCAATCACGGGAAATATCTGTGGCAAGTCCTGCAACAGTACCGTGTGCACCGTAGTGAATAATGTGTCCGAGGGCGTTGTCCTCATAATCGGCAACGGATATAACCGTCATACGGGGATTATACACACCCCAGGGATTCTGTCCGAGGCAAACCTCATTACGGATGTTAAGTTCACGGCGATTGATGCCTGCCTTGCTTTCTCCCACAGAAATTTTTATTTTTGCAGGCACACCTTGTGCCTTAGCTCTTTTAACAGCCCTGAGAATTCCCGGAACGAAAATTTCACCGGAATATTTCTCATCAATATCTCCCCAACCGAAGGTTCCTGAAACATTAGGGCCGGTGTGAGTGTGTGTTGCATGCAGAATACAGTTATGAGCAGGAATACCCGTTTCCTTTTCAATAAGTAATGCAATTTTCTCCGAAAGCTGTGTCTGAAGAAGACAAACACAAAGGCTCACCATAACAGCCTGGGTCTCTCCCTGACGGAAATAAAAGGCTGTTGCAGTCAGGTCATCATTAATACGGGTTGAAAAAATATCAGGTCTGTAGCCATAAAGCTGACAACCGATTTCAGGGGTGATGATTTCTCTTGCCACACCCACATAAAGACTATCCATAAAAATCCTCTTTATCTCTTTGAATTAATAAATTTTATGCTTTTGAGCCAATCCTCACGGCTGTAATAATGAAGACCTTGCCTCATGTGGAAGCCCACGCTGCCTTCAAAAAACTCATCCCCCACCTGCGGGAATCGGTTTTCATAAACGAAGCCATCAGGGAAGGCTTCTCCTGCTGCCACACAGGAAAGATACTGTGAATCCGGATCTGCCCACCAATCCTCGGAGGCACTGCCCAGGTGAACAAAGCGAGGGGAAACAGAAGCAATCAGGTAGTGCTGGTCAAAGGGCATTGACTCCTCATTATTTGCATATTTCTTGTAATTCTCACAAAACCAGAAGGGGAAATTTTTGCAGATATCCTTAATTTGTTCCCCGTTTGTGCCTCTTGCAAGTGCATCTCCCGAGCAGCCTGCATCGTTTGAATATGCAAAGGCAAAGCGCTCATCTGTTGCAGCAGACAGAAGTGCCGTCTTGCCGAGCCTTGAATGGCCACACACAACTGAACGGGACATATCAAGCTTATCGCCCAGAAGCTGTGCATAATCAAGCACTCTCTGATTCGTCCATGCCCACATTGCAATTTTGCCACAATCGGAAGGGCCTCTCTTTCCATCAGGGAAAAGAATTCCCGCAAAGCCGTTTGTGAAATCCCCATCATCACTTGTGATATCCTCATAGTAAACAGAAAGCACAGCAAAGCCGTTATCAATAAGCTCCTCTGTGGGCATATATCTATCAGGGTTTTCAGGACGGAAATTCATGTGCACAAAGAACGGATGCTTCTCTCCCTCTGCAGGAAGGGTTGCAAGAAACGGAAAAGAAAACTCCTTGCCATTAACCACACAGCGTGCCGTAACTCTGCAGCAATATGCCTTGCCTGCACAGAAATTTGGTATAACACCTTCTTCAGTGTCAAATTCAATGCTTTCAGGCAAGGGTGGCATTGTGCCAAACTCCTCACGAAGAAGAATTTCAAGCATCTCTTCCCTTGATTTAAGAGAAGGAAGCCTTCTGTTATTAAGTTCTGTTTTTATCATTAAATCATATCCCCCATAGGAATTATAAATACAAATATATCTCAGCGACGCTGTGCAAATGTACTGCGTGCAAGGCTTTGCAAACAAAGTTATTCACCCAAAATACCTCTTTTTGTTAGAAGAGTGGATTTTGGGATAAAGAACGAAGAATTGCAGAGCGACGCTGTGCAAATGTACTGTGTGCAAGGCTTTGCAAACAAGGTTATTCGCCCAAAATACTTTTTTTGTTAGAAGAGTGGATTTTGGGATGAAGAACGAAGAATTGCAGAGCGACGCTGTACAAAGGTACTGCGAGCGAGGCAAGGCAAAGTTATTCGCCCAAAATACCTCTTATAACCGGGGCGAGTGTTTGGAACATTCTGTAAAATCCCAGATCATTGGGATGACAGCAGTCGCAGGTGCATGCGTGACGGTCTGTATCACCAAAGAAGGTTTCACCGTCAATGAAATAAACATTGCTATCCCCCGAGCTCTTCGCATTAAGATAGGTGTTATAAATCACACGGCGTCGCTGTGCACCGAGAGGGTCATAGTCGAAATCCGGCTTTGTCATTATAACAACAGGCAATGTAGGGTTTTTCTCACGGATTCTCTTAAAGAATGCCTCGTGAGTTTTTTCAAGATGCTCCACAGAGGGTGCATTGTGGTCATAGTCATAGACAAAAATGCTCATTGGGATTGTGTTTATAAAATCAGCAATCTCCAATTCGCCCTTTGCCCCACCGGAAAAGCCCAGATTATAATAATCGATATCAAGGTGCTGACTGATAAGGGCATTATAAGCATTTGTCACTCTGCAGCAGCAACCACCCTCGGTGATGGATGAGCCATAAAAAAGCATGGGTGGGTATTTATATGGTGTGGGAGGAAGAATTTCTGCATCATCTTCAATGGAAATGGTGAAGTCTGCAATCACTTCATTTCGGGGAAGCCAGATTGTCACATCTTCAGTTTCATTGGTTTTGAAGAAATCCTCAGTACACACCATGGTTTCGTAGTCCTCTGCATGGAGAAGTCCTGCAAACCTTGCTGTCTGCCTGTTTCCAATCATCACATTTGCAGACTGGCAATCATAAATGGACATTCCGATATCCCAATGAAGTGTTTCAAAGGTCATGGTTAGTGTGATTTTCGTTGAGTTTGTGCGAAAACAAATCCTCGCGCCGGGACAACGCCTGCCCAATCCCTCAAGAGAGGGCACAGCCTTACGGACCTCCTCGGGAAGTCTTTCAAGCTTTTCTGTCTTTTCGAAAAAGGGTACACCATGCACCTCAATGGGCTTGTCCTTATAGCTATATGTTTTCATTTATTCACTACCTTTAATATCCGATAAAACACCACAAGGGACGGAAAATACCGTCCCTTTTTAGTTATCTTCACTTTATCTCCATGCTGTTCATAATACAGAACGGCAGATCTGAATGTGCCTCCTGCTCCACAACCATAACCGTAAGCGAAAACCTTTTATCATAATCACCGGTTGCGTTACCTTCTATGTTGTAAAAACAGGCCATGTTACCATCATCTCTTTCAAAAAAATTTGCCCTTATACAAAAGCACTTTTCGGAATCCTCATAAAGGTAAACCTTTTCGTCGCCCATCAACTGCTGCATACCCTTCAAACTCGAAGCAACGATGCTCAGCTCTCTGTCAAAGGGACTGATTGTGTCCTCAGAAATCAACCTCATAAGCTTGTAATATTCATACTCACTTTGAGGCACAAACCCATATTTTTCAGCAACTCTGCTTCTGACCCTTTCTTTATATTTCTTTTCGCTTTCGGTTTCACCATCTGCGAAAAGAGAATCGGCATAATCCACATAATAAGTGTTTATTATAAAGGATGTGAGTTTTTCCTGATTCATATAGCTTTCATTGAACTTGGCATCCTCTCTCTTTTGAAGATAAGCAGGCAGCTGAATAGTGTAAAAATCCTTTTCAATGGTTATGAGCTGCTCATCCTCTGCAAAAAGTATATCAGTGCATTCATAATCCACATATTCTGTTTCGGTGGGCTCTTCTCCCTGCCAGGTAGCAGCAGCAGAAACCATGCTGTCAAGCAGAATAACCGGAGCAACATACAGGCCTCCGAATAAAATTGTCGCTGCCAGCACAAGAGAAATAATGCTCTTTGCAAATCTGCCGCTTTTAAATGCAGGCTTTTTCACAACGGGGCCAAAGTGCTTTGAGATACCGTTTCTTTTACGGAAATAGGTGTGGCTGATAAGCACACTGAAAGTAGAAAACAAAACCGAAGACCAGCCACAGGTAAAAATAATGTAAAGGGAAAGACGCTGAATCTGGCTTTCAGCTGTCTCCAGTTTTTCTCCTCCAATGAAGCAAAAGGACACACCAAGAATCAACAACGCTGAAATGATGAACATAAAAAAAGACTTTATGTAACTGACCTTGCTGTTATTGCCTTGAATGAAAATCTGGTAAATCAATGGTAGCAATGCACCTATTGCACCAACAAGAGCAACAGGCAACGCCCACTTAAAGGCAATTGAAGAGATTGCGAAAATGAGCAACTGAACAATTGCAAGCACAGTGTATCCCTTAAATGTTTTTTCATCTGCAGGAACACCCTTCTTGGCAAACCTGAAGGAGGCACGGTTGATTGAAAAGCCCATAACTCCGGGAATCAGGCCTATAAGCATCAGCTTAACTAAATCCGAAAACGCTGCAACCTTGAAAAGAAATGCAAAGCCAACCAAAACAATAAGGCACAAAACAGGAACAGCTATGCTCAACGGATGCCCAAACAATACATCATCGCGAAGGTTTTTATATCTCTTCTTAACATAATAATCAAGTCTTCTTGTATTTGCCTCACGGATTGCTTCGGGCACATAGGCATCCTTCACAACGGGCGCAGGCTCACCATCAGGAGCATCGAGCGTGAAGGCACCTGTTGCAATCGCCTGCTCAGGTATGCCTGTGTATAGTGACAGGTTTTTAAGCCATTTTTTCTTCAGGGGCACAAAGCCCGACAAAACATCATCCATCTTACCGGAAGGAATTCCAATAAGCTCTGCTAAATCAGATTTCTCTATTTTTTGAACATCCTTTAAATAATTCAACAAGTCAACATGGTTCATAATAACCCTCCTTTTAACTTGTTCAAACTCAATATATCACACTTTTTCGCAAAAATAAAGAGTCCGACTTAAAATCGGACTCTTTGAATTAAACTGCAAACTGAAGCACGCAGAAGGCTGCATAAATGCCAAGCATCACAATACCCTGCCAACGGGACAGCTTTTCTTTTATGAGTGTGGGAACGGTAAGAATAAGCATAACCAGAAGCATAACGGGAATATCGATAACAAGTGATGAATTAATTCCACCGATAAGACCTGACACGGGAACATCAAAAGGATTGATTGTAATGGCAGCACCACTTACAAGCACAAGGTTGAAAAGGTTTGCACCGATAATGTTGCCGAGTGAAAGCGAGCCGTGACCCTTAATAAGGGAGGTGATTGCTGTAACAAGCTCGGGAAGAGATGTTCCGAGAGCCACAATTGTCAAACCGATAACCTTTTCTGAAACACCAAGTGCTTCAGCAAGGATTATTGCATTGTCAACAAGCAAATCTGCGCCAACAGCGATAAGTGCAGCACCTGCTATAAGCATTAAAATATCTTTAACAAGACTATCCTTTGTGCCCTTCTCTCTGGATTCAACTGTATAGTCCTCTCCGCTTTTTGCCTCAAGCTCTTCTTCCGAAACAGAGGAGCCGGTTTCTTCCTCTTCAATTACCTCACCAATAGTGGCAGCACCCTTTTTCATACGAAGAATTGTTGAAGCCATGTAAACCACAAACATTGCAAGAAGACCAATACCCACAAGTCTTGAGAATGTGCCTGAAACATAGGCAACAAGACAATAAATACCTGCTGCTGCAAAGAAGAAGGCAACAGGAAGCTTCAGGCTCTTTCTTGCGGCGGAACCCGGTTTTATCGCAATCGTTATTGCGGCAATGAGAGATGTGTTGCATATAATTGAACCGAGTGCGTTACCATAGGCAATTGAGCCACTGCCCTGAAAGGCAGCACCTGCAGAAACCATTACCTCAGGTAAGGTTGTGCCAATTGAAACAACTGTTGCACCAATAAGAATTTCAGGAAGACGGAAACGCCTTGCAATACCGGAGGCGCCATCAACAAACCAATCGCCACCCTTGATAAGCAAAACAAAACCAATAGCAAGTAAGATAATCGGGATTAACATAATCTTCTCTCCTTTTAAAGAAGGTATATTTTAATTATATCCAAAAAAGATATACTAATATATTTGATACGCATTAATATTCAAAATCGCAATGCTTGAGAAACTCTCTTGCCATGAGAGTGGCACCAACCTGATTGGGGTGAATTCGGTCCCAGGCAATGAAGGATGAATGACGGATTTTGCAATAATCCTCATACATTCTCTGAAAATCAACAAAAACACATCCGTGCTTAACGGAGAGCTTTTTGCAAATTTCAACATATTCATCCATTCTTGCTCTCATCATATCCTGTGCATTCGGCTCAATGATGTAGGGCGAAAGAATAAATATACCCTTCACATTATCCTTAACCTTCAGAATCATCTCTTCAAGATTCTTTTCATATTCATCGGGCTGCACCTGTATATCCTTCATGGCAGGACAGTCAAACTGTCTCCACACATCGTTTATGCCGATGCAGATTGAAACCCATTGTGGATTGAGAGAAACAACATCTCTGTCAAATCTTGCAAGAAGATCCCTGCTTGTGTTTCCCGATATGCCGGAATTCGTTACCCTCACCAAAACCTCGGGATAATAAACTGCGAGCATATTTTCAACCACACGCACATAACCTCTGCCCACATTATCAAAAAGACCTTCTCCCACAGGATTTTCACTGCCCATATCAGTCACAGAATCCCCTGCAAAAACAATTCTATCCAAATTTTCAAATATCATATCTATTCCCCTAAAGAGTTTCTTTTCAAATGATAACACATACTATCATCAATTGCAACACCTTACACCCAACACCACACAAGTGTCGGGTGTGCTTATTTTTAACAATGCAAAAACTCTTTAAAAATTTTCAAAAAAGCTATTGACATACAGTTTCTTTTGTGGTATATTGTTTGAGCGTTGAGACGCTGGTGTAGCTCAGTTGGTAGAGCAGCTGATTTGTAATCAGCAGGTCGGGGGTTCGAGTCCGTCCACCAGCTCCATTTTTATTCACAAGTGAATAAATGATATGTGGGAGTGTTCCCGAGTGGCCAAAGGGAGCAGACTGTAACTCTGTTGGCGATGCCTTCGGTGGTTCGAATCCACCCGCTCCCACCAAAGTCAAATTATCCGAACCTTGTCATCAATGGTGACACGTTCGGGTTTTTGATTTTTATGGAGTATTGTAACAATTAAATCAACACGTAGAGTCAAAATCTGTAATTAGACTCTACGTGTGTTTTTTCGTTTTTATATTTAGATATGCCTATAGTTCTTTTTGACGTTTGGATATATTGTTGCTCTCGCTATATTTTGTTCTCACTAACCATCTTAATAATTGAAAGCTTTTGCCATATATGATATAATATGTAAAAATGAACACGAGGATAAAATATGAACATAGAAAATTACATTGAATCCGTATATAGGAAACTTTCAGAAACAGGAATGAAAGATGATTATATAGGTCTCTATAGTGAAGTTACTCATAAAAAACTGCGTGAAATTTTTGCAACGTTGCACTATAATTTAATTAATTCATTTGAGACAATGAATGAGCGACTGCCAACAAACGAAATGGGCGCGCATTTTTGGGCTGACCCAAGCCGAAAATTAATAAAAGAAATCGAGATTGCTTTCGGATTGTTAAACAATCTAAAACAAACGGCATATGCCTTTGAAATAGATGAATATTATCATAATTTGTTCATTGACTGTAGGAAGTTTTTAAGTAAAAGTGGTGGGAGCGCTTTGCCACCATACATGCCTGAAGTTGATTTGTATTATGTTGTACCTATTTTTATTTTGAGTACAAGTATTTCAATTCCCAATAAAGCAATGGAGCGTTTTTCTGAACTTAAACAAATTGGTGAAGGTTCTTACGCGATTGTGTATAAGTATAAGGATGATTTTTACAATTGCGATTTTGTATTAAAACGCGCAAAGAAAGACTTATCTGACAAAGAGCTTTTGAGATTTAAAAGAGAATTTAACGAAATGCAAACACTTTCTTCTCCTTATATACTTGAAGTTTATAGATACAACGATGATAAAAACGAGTATATTATGGAATATATGAATTGCACATTAGAAGAGTATATTCAGAAAAACAATAATCAGTTATCTATTTCACAAAGAAAAAATATAGCACAACAAATTTTACGTGCATTTGACTATATTCATTCAAAGGGACGATTACACAGAGATATAAGTCCCAGAAATATTTTAATAAAAATTTATGACGATGTTCCTGTTGTGAAAATTGCAGATTTTGGTCTAGTAAAAACACCAACAAGCTCTCTTACTACTGTTAACACCGAATTCAAAGGCTACTTTAATGATCCTGGACTTTTGACAGAGGGGTTCAATAACTATAGCATTTTACACGAGACATTTGCTTTAACAAGAATAATTTATTTTGTTCTTACAGGAAGAACGAACACAGGAGATATCAAAAATGAAAAATTAAAAGAATTTGTGATGAAAGGTTTGAATCCCGAAAAAACAAAACGTTTTCAAAGCGCAAATGAGATGCTTAGTGCATTTAAAAATATATAATTGAAAGGAGCCGTTTTATGGATGAAACTATTATTGCTGCAATAATAGCAGCATCTATTGCAGCTATTACAGGAATAACAAATATTTGCTTAACCATACATAGAAACAAGCAGGATGGAATAACCTCATATCGTATGCAATGGATTAATAATGTTCGTGAAGAATTTTCCAATATTCTTAGTTGGACGTGGTATACGCAAGATTCTCAAGGAAAAATAACACCAAATCCTATAGACGAACTTAGGAAATCAGTTTATAAAGTTTGTTTATACTTAAATGTAAAAGATGATTATGACTACAAAATATTAGAAAAGACTTTTGAATATCTGAATATGGTTACAAAAACATACGAGCCTATTTTATTAAGTCAATCTATCACACAAGATGAATTGAATTATTTAGCTGCTTTACAGAGTTCTGCGGCATTTACTGAATCTAAGAAAATAAAAGAAGAGTTACAAAAGTTGGTTAGAGTTTACTTAAAGACAGAATGGACACGAGTAAAAGTAGAAAGCAGTGTATTAAAAACACAATATTCATATTGTTGGAAATTATTTAAAGGTTTCCAATCACAAAAAGCGGTAGAAAAATTTTTAAGTGAATATAAAGAGTGATTATCATAAAGTTAAATTATCTTAATTGTATAATCAATGGTGATATATTTGGATTTCTGATTTTTTTATTGTTTTATGTAAAAAGTATTCAGGCAGAGAGCTTTCGCTCTCTGCCTGTTCTTTATGCTTTGTTATTGGCTTTCTGTGCCTTTAACAAGGCTTGTTCTTGTTGCCAGGCGGCATACTCTTTGCATCCTTCTTCACTTTGGAAAAAGGCTTGAATCTGTGGTAAGAAATGCCTTGCAAGAATTTCAAGCTCGTGCTTAGGGATACCACTTTTTGTTTCTTTAAAGGAACCACTTCGGTTATTTATCGCCCTGAAGATTTCTTTACATACTAAGCTGCATGCTCTCATCATCTTCCTGAATTTGCTTTTTGTTTTGTTTGTTTTTTCAGTCTTGAACATACTTTATCACCACCTTTCTTATAACTCGTCCATGGTCAGAGCTTCATCATCGTCTTGATCCTCGGTTGCGCCTATGAGAACACCTGCAGCAAGACCTAACAAAGCACCGATGTCCTGACCATTTTCTTGTGCCTGAATGCGCTTGCGACGTTCTTCCTCATCCTCATCATCAGTTATGAAGACTGAAGAAAGAGAATTCCCAAGACTACCGATACCGCTGCCGATGAGCTCACGCTTATCGCCAAGTGGATAA
>JAFODQ010000117.1 GCA_017380615.1 Clostridia bacterium
GAGCTGTTACGGAATTTGCAGCGTGAAGCGATTTACCGTTAGGAGCAACAAGGTCCTGACAGATTTCACCAGGAAGGAAGACAGTCTTGAACTGCTTACCCCATTCCATATAACCAATTTCGGTAACGGTTGAGTAAGTTCCGTCATCGTTTGCCTTAACAACATAGTTAGCCATATTAAGCTTACCGACTGCTGTGATAAGTGTGTTTGTGATCGGAATTTCAACCTGCTTGATGTAAAGGTTGAGGATTGGATCAACAACAACATCCTCGGGAACATCATCTGAACCGTCAGCGTCCTTGTTCCAGTTTTCGTACCACAATGTGTATCGAGGATTTAACTGAGCTGTTGTACCAGCGCCAATAACATTAGGAAGAACAAGTGTGTCTTCCGGTTTAACGATCTGACGATCGCCGATTGTCAATTCACCAAGAACAGCACCTGAAGCATCACGAAGAATAATCTTGCCTTCTTCGGAGTAGTCAATCTGCTGTCCGTCGCCGTTTGCAACCGCGCCGATGAATTCCATTGTGGTTGTGTCAACGATAACGTATGTTTTTGATGTAGGATCATACTGAACGAAGTCAGATTCGCTGAGATTAAGGAGATACTTAACAACTGGTGTGCCATTGATTTCCTCTGTAACTGTGATTGTGCGGGCTGCGTTATCAACCGCAACATTCATACCTTCAGCATCAACAGCAAGAACATAGTTGTTTTCAGTGTCAAGAACATATGGAAGAATTTTGCCTTCAGCATTTGTAACTGAAACGTTTTCTTCAGCAGTTACAACTCTGCTACGACCGAGAGGAAGTGCTTTGATCAAGATGGTGTCTTCACCATAAACTGCAACAGTGCTAGCGTTTGGACAATGAATTCTCTTTCCACCATTACCTGTAAGGATAATCGCAAGAGGTGCACCGTCATTAAGAACAACATATGAACCGGTCTCTTCGTCAAATGTGAATTCTGTATCAGGTGAATAGTTAAGCTCATAGAGCTGTTTATCACCATCGAGGATCTTAATTGTTTTTGTTGCGTCGTCTAATACAACATTCTTACCCTGAGCATCAAGAACTACAGTGTAGTTGTTGCCTGCGCCCGTAACCTGTTCGGCAGCTTTGCCGTTTTCGTCGAAAACAGGAACAGGCTTTGTGTGTTCGCTGATTTCCTCAGAGGATTCAAAAAATACATGGTCAGGGTTAAATGTATTAGCTTTAACCTCTTCTTCTGTATCGTTAAGTGAAAGTGCGATTCTTGCAAGCTCGTAACCGAATCTCTGTGATTCTTCAACTCTCTGCTGTGTTTCAACATCATCACCTGTTGCAGAACGAGCCATGTAAATGCCTGCAATAGCGCCCTGGAAGAAGATGAAGTTGTAACCGGCCTTATCAAGATACTGACCACAGTAGAAAATGTAGTCACCGCTGATTTCTCTACCTGAGTTGGATTCTGTGGGGAGGCCTGCAACATCAGGATGGGCAGCAAGGTTGATAATCATTGTTGGTCTGGATGCTGTGTCATCGGGAGTGAATGTGAATCTCTCGATGTTTGTCATAGCGATTTTTGCTCCGCCTTCTATAATAAGATTGCCCTCTTTGTCAAACTCATTGAGCTGACCGGATGAAGGACGGTTCTTGTTCTGGAAGTAATCCTGACCAATGTCCTTTGTTGTATAGGTAAGAGTACCTGGTTTCATATCCTTGTGAGCACGGATAAGAGTGTTTGCAACTCTGTCCTTCAACCAAGCCATGTAAGCTGGGTTTGTGCCCTGCTGAAGGTCACCATCTGACTGTGTGCCACTGATAACACCATTGGAAACAAGCTTTGCAATGTTTCTTGTCCAGAGACCCTCAGTGTCGATACAGCTGTGAGTGTGTGTTGATGAAACGTTGATAGAAACGATGTTGTTATCAGCTGCATATTCCTTAAGGAGTTCACGGATATCCTTGATATCAGCATTTGTGATACCGATACAGTCAATAACAGCAAAGAGAACTGTGCCGTTACCTGTTCCGTCACTGATGGACATACATCTAACCTTCATATCGTCCTTGCCAAGACCCGGAATCTGAGCAATGCCTTCAACAACATTGGTGAATCCGTTTTCAGGTGCAATGTAACCACCGATGTAGTATGTACCGTTGTCGTAATCATCAGGAATAAGGCTTGTGTTTGCATAACCGAGATGCCACTTTGCATCAGGCTGTGCAGTTTCCTGGAAATCAGGACCGGTGCCTTGATAATAGTTCGCGGCTATCTTATCGGCAAGCTCGGCGTCACCTTCGGGGTAGAAGGTAGGTCCGTTACCAAAAAGAGAAGCCAGGAAGTCTGTAACGATTCTCAAAAGAGTATCGATAATGTCAGCGAAGATAACGCCGATTGGGTTACCACTCTCTCCCAATGCAGGGTATGCATGGGATGCACCTACAGTCACAGCACCAAATGATGCAGAGAACATTGTAAGCACAAGGATGATAGCAATAACCTTGGTTAATTTGCTCTTTTTCATAAAATGATTTCTCCTTTACATTGCCACAAATTGCGACAATATTATTTGATAACATATTTTACAATATAAATAATAAAAATTCAATCATCATATTTGCTAAATTATAACAAATAAGTTAAGTGTTTTGCACAAAAAAATTCGTTTTCTGAAAAGAATAAAAGTTATATCGCATTTTGTATTGACTTTTTAAAGGGTTTTGTGTAAAATGTTCTAGAAGTTATATGGTATCAAGGGGGATACTTTGATGAAAAAGACTGACAATAAGGCGAATGCAAGACTTAAAAGCACACTTGTTCTCATTATTGTAGCATGTGTTGTTATTGGTCTTCTTTCCAGTACAGCAATCAAACTCGCTACTGCAACATACCTTATGCAGACAAGCAAGAAAATCAACACAGGCTTCCAGCCACTTGATGATTATCTCAATAATAAAATTGACGATATGAATCAGGACCCTTCTCCGGCTCCAGACACAACCAAGGCACCGGATACAACCAAGGCTCCTGACACAACCAAAGCTCCTGACACAACCAAGAAGGCAGAGGAAACAAAAAAGCCTGACACAACCAAGGCTCCTGACACAACCAAGGCTCCTGCTAAGGAGACAACCACAAGTGAGGCAATGGTAATTAAGGCACATCAGTCTGTTCTTAAGAGCTATAACGATGTTCTTGCAACCAATAAAACAGCAAGTGGTCGTCCCGGCTTCACCAAGACAACAGAAAGAAGCCTCAGTAAGGGTGTTGTAGCTTCTTTATGGTATTCAGATATTGAATCACAAGAGGGTGTTGCGGCTTACCTGGCAGGTGAAACTGTTAAGGTGAATGCAGGTGCAGCTACAAATGAGCTTTGCATTAACGATCTTAAGAAGGCATCCATTATTGATGACACTGATTTTGATACAACCAAGGCTGCTGTTAAGTCTTCATCAAAGCGAATTGTTTATATGGGCTATGTAAAGAATGTAACAGATGGTACAGTTGTTCATGGCTATAACAAAGACAAAGCAACAGGTGAAATCGAGTACCTCTTCGATTACAAGGCTGATGATTATCAGCTCGTTAAAGAGGTTGAAGCTGTTAAGCTTGTGATAGAATTTAACGACGAAGTTAACCCCAAGCCAATTAAAAACGGAAAGACAGACAGCTTTATTGCATCTGTGTTCCCGGTAGTTACAAGTGAGCAGGTTATCAGTGCAATGGATATGCCGGGCATTGAGAAGGTGGATGTTACATACACAGACTGTTCAGTTGAGATGTACTACAATATCGAAAATGCAGAGATTTACTCATTAACACAGAACATCAACTATGAAATCGGTGTTAAAGATGGTCTTATTGGTCCCAAGCTTCTTAACGGTACAGTATCAGATGTAAATAAATACACTAATTTTGTTTACTAAGATAAAAAAATTGGAAGAGCAGATTTTCTGCTCTTCTTTTTTTATTGCTTGATAAATTGCTATATGTATGTTATAATTATAAATTGAAGAAAAATAAGTCTCGGGGGGATTTATATGACAAGAAGCGATGCGAGAGAACAGGCTTTTATGGTTTTGTTTGAAAAGATTTTTGATGAACAGGAGACAATTTCTGAGATCATTGAAAAAGCACAGGAGGCGGAGCTTATCAAGATAAATGGCTTTGCTCGTCAGCTTTTGGAAAAGATTGAAGAAAACTCACAGACGGTTGATGGAATTATTGAGAAGAATGTGAAGGGTTGGACTCTTCAGCGTCTTCCAAAGGTTTCTCTTGCTGTTTTGCGTCTTGCTGTGGGTGAAATGCTTTATATTGATGATGTTCCATCAGGCGTATCAGTTAACGAAGCTGTTGAAATTGCTAAAAAATATGGTACAACAAGCGACGCTTCATATATAAATGGTGTGCTTGGTACAGTAGCAAAGGCATTATAATATGGGCTTTCTCGGTATAGATACCAGTAATTACACTACATCTGTTGCCTTTTACGATAACGGAGAAATATTTCAACAGAAAATGCTCCTTCCGGTAAAGGAGGGTGAAAAGGGCATACGTCAAAGTGACGCTGTTTTTCATCACACCAAGCAATATCCAATTGTGTTGAGTGCGCTTCTTTCAGAGTGTGGCAATAATATTGAAGGTGTGGGTGTTTCTGTATCGCCAACAACCCAGGAGGGCTCATATATGCCGTGTTTCCTTGTGGGCGAGGGTGTAGCGCAGGCTGTTTCGCAATCTCTTGGTGTGCCGGTGTTCAGATTTTCACACCAGCAGGGACATATTGCGGCAGCATTACATTCAGCAGGGAAGACATCGTTTTTAGAGGAGTCTTTTTATGCATTCCATGTTTCGGGTGGTACAACGGATATGGTCCTTTGTGAGCCTTCGGAGGAGGGTGTGCTGAAAACCATTCCCATAGCATCATCATCCGATTTGAAAGCAGGACAAGCCGTTGACAGAATAGGTGTGCTTATGGGTCTTAAGTTCCCTGCGGGAATTGAGCTCGAAAGGCTTGCACTTAAATCAGAAAAAGAATTTAAAAATAAAATTAAATTGATTGACGGTAAATGCTCATTGTCCGGGTTACAGAATAAATGTGAGAAAATGCTTTCTTTAGGCGAATCAAAAGAGGATGTTTCAAAATTTCTTCTCACATATATTTCTGATTCTGTCAGAGCAATGACAGATGCTGCCTTTTCTCGTTACGGACAGCTTCCAATTATTTATGCCGGTGGAGTAATGTCCAACTCCATTATTCAAAAACGTCTTGCAGAGCAGATCCCGTTATCATATTTTGCGCAGCCACAATTTTCCTGCGATAACGCAGTGGGGGTTGCGTATCTTGCACATAAATCCCTGAAGGGGTGAATCAATGTACACACCATCACCGAAAATATATACGGTAAATGAACTGAATAATTATACCAAAACCCTTCTTGAGAGTGATGATAATCTAAAGCATCTCTTTGTGACGGGGGAAATTTCAAATTACAAAGCACATTACAGTGGCCATCTTTATATGACTATTAAGGATGAGACTGCCGCAATTAAAGCAGTTATGTTTGCCGGAAATGCTGCAAAGCTTCGCTTTAGTCCGGAAAACGGAATGAAGGTGCTCATATTCGGTACAGTGTCTCTCTTTCCGAGGGATGGTTCATATCAGCTGTATATAAATGATATGCAGCCTGATGGTATAGGTGCATTGAGCATAGCCTTTGAGCAGCTTAAGAAGAAGCTTTCTTCAGAAGGCTTGTTCGATCCTTCTCATAAAAAGCCAATACCTGCTTTCCCTCAAAGAGTTGGTGTGATTACTTCTTCAACGGGTGCTGCCATAAGAGATATTTTCAATGTGCTCGGCAGACGCTATCCTGCAGCAGAGATCGTTGTGAGACCTGCTCAGGTGCAGGGTGATGGTGCTGCAGAGGATATTGCAAAAGCAATTGAAGAATTCAACATTTATAAGGGCGCCGATGTTCTAATTGTGGGCAGAGGTGGTGGCTCTGTTGAAGATTTGTGGGCATTCAATGAAGAGGTTGTTGCTCGTGCTGTTTTTGAATCAGAAATTCCCGTTATCTCTGCAGTAGGACATGAAACTGATTATACGATATGTGACTTTGTTGCAGATTTGAGAGCTCCAACGCCGTCTGCGGCGGCAGAATTGGCTGTGCCTGATTGTGCTGAATTGAAGTCACAGCTTGCAGGCTATTCACAGCAGCTTATAAGCTCAGTGAAAAATATAATATCGAATGAACGTAGCAGATTGGTTTCCATAGGGAAAAGCGGAGCACTTAAGGACCCTGTTACAAAGCTTAATGAAAATCGCAGAGAGCTTATGTATCTTGGTGAAAGACTTTGTGATCTCACACAAAATCGTATTGAGGCAGATAAAATGCATTTTTCAGCCCTTGTGGGCAAGCTGGAGGTTTTGAGCCCCTTGAGTGTAATAGCAAGAGGATATGCCATTGTTCATAAAGGTGAGTCACTTCTCACGGAAGCTCGTGACCTGAATAAGGGCGATGAAATATCAATTCGCCTCAATGGTGGTAAAGTAACAGCAAATGTAACAGAAGTTTGTGAGGAATAAATTATGGAACAGAATTACGAAAAATCAATAGCAAGGCTTGAGGAAATTGTGAAGCTTCTTGAAGAGGGTGGGCTTCCTCTTGAGAAAACAGTTGAGTTCTTCTCCGAGGGCACAGCACTCATTTCTTCTTGCACAAAGTATCTTGATGATGCTGAGCAAAGAATAACACAGCTTCTTAATGGTGATAAATAATGCACGAAAAAATAACAGAATTTTCACAGCTCCTTGATGGAGGTCTGTATAAATATTTCGATGTGTACTTTGATGAATACAAGGTGCTTTTCGATTCAATGAAATATAGTGTGGAGAATGGTGGCAAGAGGGTGCGACCACTTCTTACATTGCTCTTCTGTGATGCATGTGGAGGAAATGTTAAAGCAGCAATTCCCATGGCAACGGCAGTTGAGTATATTCACACCTATTCTCTTATTCACGATGATTTACCTTGTATGGATAACGATGATTATCGTCGTGGTAAGCTCTCAAATCATAAGGTCTATGGTGAGGCGATGGCGCTTCTTGCGGGTGACGGACTTCTCACTGCAGCCTTTGAAAGAATTTCTGTCTGGTCTCAGGCAGGTCTTTACAGTGCAGAGGTTGCTGTCAGAGCTGTTGCAGAGCTTTCTGCTTATGCAGGCAGCAGGGGGATGATAGGTGGTCAGGTTATTGACATTCAGAATGAAAACAAGCCTGATATCAGCTTTGAAACACTTCAGCTTCTTGATAGTCTTAAAACAGGGGCGCTCATAGAGGCTGCTTGTGCTTTAGGGTGTATTGTTGCAGGTGCAGATGAAGATAAAATTCACGCAGCTAAAATCTTTGCATCAAAAATCGGTCTTGCTTTTCAGATAAAGGATGATATCCTTGATGTGACAAGCTCTCTTGAAAAACTTGGTAAGCAGACGGGCAGTGATATTGAGAACGGTAAAACCACCTATGTAACACTTCTCGGTGTTGAAAAGTGTCAGCAAATGGTGGATGAACTTACTAGTGAGGCAATGAAGGCTCTTGAATGCTTCGAGAATAACCAGGTCTTGAAGGAGTACGCGGAATATCTTGCAAAAAGAGATTATTGATATGGAACATGAAATTTTAAAGGGGATTAAATCACCTGCCGATTTAAAACAGCTTGATGATAAAGAACTTCCTTTGCTTGCAGAGGAGGTCAGGGATGTTATTGTCTCAACTGTTTCTGAAAATGGTGGGCATCTTGCATCAAATCTTGGTGCTGTTGAATTGACCATTGCAATTCATAAGGTTTTTAATTCCCCTGACGATAAAATTATATGGGATGTAGGTCACCAGGTATATACGCATAAGCTTTTAACAGGCAGATATGGCGATTTCGGTACACTCCGTAAGGAGGGTGGTATATCAGGCTTCTCTCGCCCAAATGAAAGTGAGCACGATATAGTTTACAGTGGTCACAGCAGTGTTTCTGTTTCAACAGCTCTGGGTATTGCTGCAGCAAATGCTGTTAATGGAAAAAAAGATTATGCAGTTGCAGTTATAGGTGATGGAGCTCTCACGGGTGGTCTTGTTTACGAGGCATTGAATAACGCAGGCAGAATGAGAAATGCAAGGCTTATTATCATTCTCAATGATAACGGAATGTCTATTTCAAAAAATGTTGGTCACCTTGCAAAGAGACTTGCTAAAATGCGTTCAAGGTCAGGCTACTATAAGCTTAAGGCTGTTACCGAAAAGGCTGTTTCGAAGATTCCTTTTGTTGGTAAAAGACTTGCAGACAGCATTTTTAAATTAAAAACAAATGTGAAAAATCTTATGTATCAGAGTAATTTCTTTGAGGATATGGGTATCACATATATGGGACCTATTGATGGCCACAACATAAATCAGATGTGCAACGCCCTTGAGGGTGCCAAGATTATAAATGGACCTGTCCTTGTGCATGTTAACACAATCAAGGGGAAGGGTTATCTCCCTGCAGAGGAGAATCCTTCGGATTTCCACGGTGTATCACCCTTTGATGTTGTTGAAGGTGATTTGCCTAAATCAACAGATAGCTTTTCGGAAAAATTCGGGGAATTTCTCTTTAATCAGGCAGCCAAGGATAAGAGGATATGTGCAATAACAGCAGCCATGTCTCTCGGTACGGGACTTAAAAACTTCTCCGAGGAATACCCCGATAGATTTTTCGATGTGGGTATCGCAGAAGAGCATGCTGTACCATTCGCGTTGGGTGCAAGCAAAAGTAATATGGTGCCTGTGTTTGTGGTTTATTCCACATTTTTACAGCGTTGCTATGACCAGCTTCTTCACGATTGCGCCCTTCAGCAAACAAAAATGGTAATAGCAGTTGACAGAGCAGGTATAGTTGGCGATGATGGCGAAACCCACAACGGTATTTACGACACGGCATTCTTTAACGGAATTCCAAATATAACCGTATATTCACCATCCTGCTATGCGGACCTTAACAATGCATTGGTGAATTCCCTTTATCATAGTGATGGTCCGAGTGTTATCCGTTACCCCAGAGGCAAGGAGCCACAGATGCCTGATGGTTATTCATGTAATGGGGCATTGTTTGATGTTTTTGGTGATGAAAATGCAAATGTTGCTATTGTTACCTATGGAAGAATCTTTGGCGAGGCATACAAGGCATATAATAAATTAAAATCAGAGGGGATAAACGTTAAGCTGGTTAAACTCAATGTTATTGTGCCAATTCCCGAAGAAGTAATTTCTTCAATTAATACTGCACATAAGGTCTTCTTTTTTGAAGAGGGCGTTAAAACAGGCGGTGTCGGCGAAAGCTTTGCAAGTGTAATGCTTGAACACAAGCTTTCTCCGGAATTCTGTCTTACGGCTTTTCCTGATTGCTTTGTAAAGCAGGGAAAAACAGAATCAATATTCAAACAATATAAGCTTGATTGTGATGGTATGGTTGAAACCATCAGGGAGAATTTATGAGTGATAAGAAAAGACTTGATATAGTTCTTTTTGAAAGAGGCTTTGTGGAAAGTCGTGAAAAAGCAAAGGCTCTTATAATGTCGGGCATAGTCTATGTCAATGACCAAAAGGAAATCAAAGCAGGCAGAGATATAAAATCAGATGATGTGGTTGAGGTAAGGGGTGCCACTCTTAAATATGTGAGCAGAGGTGGTCTCAAGCTTGAGAAGGCTATGGAAAGCTTTCCCATTAACCTTGAAAACAGTATTTGTATGGATATCGGAGCATCCACGGGCGGCTTCACTGATTGTATGCTGCAGAATGGTGCGCAGAAGGTTTATTCCATTGATGTTGGCTATGGTCAGCTTGCATGGAAGCTTCGCAGCGATGAAAGAGTTGTTAATCTTGAAAGAACAAATTTCAGATATGTAACGCGTGAGCAAGTGCCTGACGAAATAGATTTTGCATCTGTGGATGTTTCGTTTATTTCTCTCAGACTTATTCTCCCTGTTATGTATGAGCTTCTCAGGGAGGATGGTGAGGCTGTGTGCCTCATAAAGCCTCAGTTTGAAGCCGGCAGAGAAAATGTTGGCAAAAAAGGTGTTGTAAGAGACCCACAGATTCACGAAAATGTTGTAAGAACAATCTCTGAGTTTGCAAACAGTCAGAAATTTGCAGTTCTCGGTCTTGAACATTCTCCCGTGAAGGGTCCTGAGGGAAACATAGAGTATCTTATGTATCTTAAGAAATGTGCAGATGTGCAGGATTCTTCAGCTGTTATTGATACAGCGGGTGAGCTTGTTGCACGCTCACATCAGGTTCTGGATAAATAAATCCGAGGTGAATTTATTTGAAATTTTACATCATTCCCAATATGACAAGAGATAATGCATACAGTGTGACTGATGCCTTGCTTTCTCAAATAGAAAAAATGAACTGTTTTGCTATGCTTGATGCGAGTCTTTGTGATATCTTCAAGAAAGCAGAATTCATCAGATATTGTCAGAGTGAAAATGACATAAAGGAAGCTGATATTGTTGTGTCTGTTGGTGGTGATGGCTCGTTTATAAATGCGGCCAAAATAGCCATAAAATATGAGAAGCCTATTCTGTGTGTCAATGCAGGAAAACTTGCTTATCTTGCTTGTCTTGAAGGCAATGAGCTTGAGCTTCTTAGCAAGGTTATCAGTGGTGAATATGTGTCTGAAAAAAGAATGATGCTTGATGTTTCGATTATTGACAAAAATGGTGAAATGTTATATCATTCCAATTGCATTAATGATGCTGTTCTTTCACGAAGTGGCAGCATACGCATAATGAAGATTTCAGCTTTTTGTAATGGAACACCACTTATTGAATATATGGCAGATGGAGTTATCGTCTCCACGCCAACAGGTTCCACAGCATACTCTCTTTCAGCGGGAGGACCAATTGTTGACCCTTGTGTTGAGAGCTTACTTGTAACGCCTGTTTGTTCACATAGTGTCTTTTCACGCTCTGTTGTGCTTGGAGGCACATCTGTGCTTGAAGTAATGCACGATAACAGTGGTGAGGCAATTCTTTCCTGTGATGGTCAGGGTGCAATTCAGGTGCCTGCAGATGCCAGGGTTGTTGTCAGACGCTCTCGGGATACAGCTTCGTTTATAAAAATAAAGAAAGATACTTTTATTGAGATCCTCAATAAGAAAATCTCCGGTTAAGGTGGCATTTATGAAGAAAAAAAGGCATAAGCTTATACTTGAACTTATTGAAAAATATGAAATAGGCACACAAGAGGATCTTTTGCAGATGCTTCGTGAAAGAGGCTGTGATGTTACTCAGGCAACTGTTTCACGAGATGTGAAGGAGTTAAGACTTTTGAAAACTCTTGGTGCTAATGGTGTGTATAAATATAGCGTGGAGAAGGCTGTTGATAACAGCTATCCGGGTATGTTCGACGCTCTTTTTCAGAGTGCCATGACAAAGGTTGATTATGCAGGTAACATTTGTGTTATCAAGTGCTCACCTGGTCTTGCTGGCGCTGCCTGTGCCACAATTGACGCAATGAATGTTCATGAGGTTGTGGGCACAATTGCGGGTGATGACACAATATTTATGCTCTGCAGAACACCCGACGAGGCTCGTGGTGTTGCCGAAGCACTTAACAGAATGATTGGGAGATAAAAATATATGCTTTCCGTTTTGAAGATAAAAAACATTGCAATTATTGAAAGTGCCGAGATTGAATTCTCAAGGGGCTTTAATGTTTTGAGTGGTGAAACGGGTGCAGGTAAATCAATAATTTTAGATTCTATCAACGCAGTATTGGGCTTTCGTACTTCCCGTGAACTTATCAGAACAGGGGAGACCGAGGCGCAGGTTACTGCGTTGTTCTCTTCTGTGGGGGAAAATGTTGTTTCAAAACTCCAAGAATTGGATTTGCCCGTAAATGAGGATGAGACTCTGCTTGTTTCAAGAGTGATAATGGCAGATAAAAATATATGCAGGGTCAATAATGCTCTCACGACCGTTGCGGTTTTAAAGGAGCTTGGTGCAGAGCTTATGAGCATCCACGGTCAGCAGGATAATAGAGAGCTACTTAATAATGAAACACATATTCTGTATCTGGATGCAATGACAGATTGCCGTGAGCTTATGACAGAGTATAAAGAAAAATTCTCTGCTCTTATAGCTCTTCGCAACAGAATAAAGAGCCTTTCGGGGGATATTGAAGAGAAAACACGAAGGATAGATGCTTTAACATATCAGATAGATGAGATAGAGAAAGCAGAAATCACACCCGGTGAATGGGCATCTCTCAAAGACAGAAGAAGTCAGCTCCAGAATTATGAAAAAATTCAGGGCGGCATTTATGGTGCATATCAGGCACTGCAAGGCGGAGATAGCTTTAGTGGTGCTGTGCAGCTTCTTGCAGATGCATCAAAGGAGCTCGGTGGCATTTCTCAGTATTCCTCCGAGCTTGAAGAGCTATTCAAAAGAGTGGAAAATCTTTATTATGAGGTCTCTGATGCTGCAGATTCAGTTCGGGATAATTTTAATGAGGATGGCTTCTCACAGGCTGAGCTTGAAGAGGTTGAAAACAGAATAAATCTTATTTATAAGCTGAGCAAAAAATATGGAAGCACAGAAGAAGAAATACTTGCTTATCTTGAAAATGCAAAGGTTGAGCTTGAAAATATCTCTGTTTCGGATGAACAAATCTCAAATCTTAAAGAAAAATTCAAGCTTATGAAGGATGAGACTTTTGCTCTTGCACAGAAGCTTTCGGATGAAAGAAAGAAAACTGCAATAAGCTTTTCGAAAAAAGTTTGTGAAGAGCTTCGTTTCCTTGATATGCCACAGATACAGTTTGTTGTTGATTTCAAAGAAACGCCCCTTACCGAAAATGGTATTGATGAGGTCGAATTTCTCATTTCAGCCAATGTGGGTGAAACACCGAAGCCGTTAACAAAAATCGCATCTGGTGGTGAGCTTTCAAGAATAATGCTTGCATTTAAAACCATAATGGCTCATAAGGATAAGGTTGAAACAATGATTTTTGATGAGATTGACTCGGGCGTAAGTGGTAGAGCTGCGCTTAAGGTCGGCTCCAAGCTTAAGCAGGTGTCAGATGGTAAGCAGGTTTTGTGTGTAACGCACCTGAGCCAGCTTATGGCGTATGCGGACAGTCATTATCTTATTGAGAAGGCTGCAGTGGATGGTAAAACCTTCACAAGTGTTAAATTACTTAATATGGATGGAAGAAAGCTGGAGATTGCCCGAATAATCGGTGGCGGTCAGGTGACAGAGCTTCAGCTCAAGAATGCCGAAGAAATGATTTCTTCCATAAATCAGAAATTTTAAGGTGATTATATGAAATTTGGTGTGTGCAGAGGTCTTGATGATTTACAATCAATGCAGGCTGCAAAGAGTGCAGGCGCAGATTATTTAGAAACAGGCTTCGGTTGCCTTGCTGATTTTACTGATGAAAAATTTCTTCAAGGTAAGAAAATGCTTGATTCCTTGGAGCTTAAATGTCTTGCTGCAAACAGCTTTATTCCCGGAAACATTAGTCTTGTAGGAGATAATGTTGATTATTGTGTAATTGAAGATTATCTTGACAGAGGCTTTGAAAGAGCAGGGATTATCGGTATTGAAAAGATTGTTTTAGGCTCGGGAAGAGCAAGAAGCTTTCCTGAAGGCTTTTCTCGCGATAAGGCAGAGGAGCAGCTTGCTTATTTTCTTGGAGAATATGCAGCTCCAAGAGCTGAGAAAATCAATGCTATCATTGTGCTTGAGCCGTTGAGATTCGGTGAATCTTCAATGCTTCATACTGTTGCAGATGGTGTCAGAATTGCAGAACTTTCAGGTGCAAAAAATGTATTCGCTCTTGCTGATTTATACCACGTTTATGGAAATAATGATTCAATTGCACAAATGACACAGTTTAACGGCCTTGTTCGTCATAGCCATATTGCAGAGCCCATTAATCGCAGATATCCTTTTGCAACGGACAACGAAAGTGTTCTTTATATTTATCGCGAGTTCCTTAATGCCTTAAAGCTTGCAGGCTGTGATACATGCTCGATCGAGGCTCACACAGATGATTTTGAGGGTGATGTCAAATCCTCCTTGGCGTTTTTGAAAAGTTTGTAATTGACATTAACAATTAAGAGCTTTATAATAAATTTATAATTATTCATCTTTGAAAGGGTGTTATATATGGGAAAGATTTTGATAATGGACCATCCGCTTATTCAGCATAAGCTTTCGATTCTCCGAGATGTTAACACGGGCTCCAAGGAGTTTCGTGCTCTCATTTCCGAGATAGCAAACCTTATTTGCTATGAAGCAACAAGAGACCTTCCTCTTGAGGAGGTTGAAGTGGAAACACCAATCTGTGTTGCAAAAACCAAGGTGCTTTCCGGCAAAAAGCTTGCCATTGTTCCTATTCTCCGTGCAGGTCTCGGTATGGTTGAGGGTATGCTTGCTCTTGTTCCGTCTGCAAAGGTTGGTCACATTGGTCTTTACCGTGACCCTGAAACAGTTCAGCCTGTTGAATATTATTGCAAGCTTCCGGCGGATATTGAGCAGAGGGATGTTTTTGTTGTTGACCCAATGCTGGCAACCGGTGGTTCTGCAATCGATGCAATAACTCAGATAAAGAAGCGAGGAGCAAAGCATGTTAAATTTCTCGGAATTATTGCTGCTCCTGAAGGACTTGAGGCTCTTGCAAAGGCTCACCCCGATGTGGATATTTTCCTTGCTTCGCTTGATGAAAAGCTCAATGACCATTGCTACATTGTTCCGGGACTTGGCGATGCAGGCGACAGAATTTTTGGTACAAAATAATAATAAAACGCCGATTCTTATGATTCGGCGTTTTGTAATATGTGGTTATGAGAAAGATATCAGTTTTACTTGTTTTAATAATTTTATTAAGCTTTGTTTCCTGCGATTCAGCAGAAACTGGAGTTGTAATCAATAACCCCGTTGAGGTTGCGTACACCACAGAGATTGGTGCAGAGCAATTTGCAGCAAAGGAATATGCAACCGATAAGGGCTATAATACTCTTGAATTTCCCACTCGTCAGGCTGCCATTGTTGCTGTGGAAAGTGGCAAGGCAGAGTATGTGATTATAAATGACAACTCAGCAACTGAGAAATTCATTTCCAACACAAAGCTTGAATTTTACGAATATTCACAATATAAGGTGGATTTCTGTGCAGTGTTTAATACGGATGATAATGCATTTGCGCAGCAATTCAATGGTGTTGTCAATGAGCTTAAGGGGAAGGGTACCTTCAGCAAAATTGATGAAGCGTGTCGCAAAGGTGAACCATACATAGTAACCGGAGCAACCCATTATAAGGGTAAAATCAAAGTAATATGTGCACCTGTTTTTGATGGGCTTCTTTGTACAGATGAAGAAGGTAACCTGACAGGCAGAGATTTGTATTACATTAAAGAAATTTGTAATGCACTTTCATATGAGGTTGAATTCATTGTTTGTGAAAATTTTGAAGATATGTTCACAAAGCTTGAAAACGGAGAGGGAGACCTGATTATTTCTCCGGTTGAATCCACAAGCTATAGAGAAAAACAATATATTTTCAGTGAGCCCTATTCATCACTTCATTTCGGAGTTTATAAAAGAAAATATGCATAATTTAAACGGATTGTGGTATTTCACAATCCGTTTTATCAAAAGAAAAAGCCAACGTATTTCTACGTTGGCTTTAATTTATGCTTTAGGTTAATTATGCAAGCTCTGCGAAGTACTTGATAGTTCTAACCATCTGGCTTGTGTAGCTGTTTTCGTTGTCGTACCAAGAAACAACCTGAACCTCAAAGAGACCGTCAGCAACCTTTGATACCATTGTCTGTGTAGCATCGAAGAGTGAACCGTACTTCATACCGATAACGTCTGAAGAAACGATTGGGTCAACGTTGTAACCAAAGCTCTCAGAAGCAGCAGCCTTCATAGCAGCATTGATGCCGTCAACAGTAACATCATCACCCTTAACAACAGCTGTAAGGATTGTTGTTGAACCTGTTGCAACAGGAACTCTCTGTGCAGAACCGATAAGCTTACCGTTGAGCTCAGGGATAACAAGACCGATAGCCTTTGCAGCACCTGTTGAGTTAGGAACGATGTTAGCAGCACCTGCACGAGCTCTTCTCATGTCGCCCTTTCTGTGAGGACCGTCGAGAATCATCTGGTCGCCTGTGTAAGCGTGGATTGTGCTCATGATACCGCTCTGGATAGGAGCATAATCGTTAAGAGCCTTTGCCATAGGAGCAAGGCAGTTTGTTGTACAAGAAGCAGCTGAGATGATCTGGTCATCTGCTGTAAGAGTGTTCTCGTTAACTGAGAATACGATTGTCTTTGTTTCCTTATCAGCTGGAGCTGAGATAACAACCTTCTTAGCACCTGCATTGATGTGAGCCATGCTCTTTTCCTTTGAGCAGTAGAAACCTGTGCACTCAAGAACTACATCAACACCGATTTCGCCCCAAGGAAGCTCTGCAGCGTTAGCCATAGCGTAGATTTTAAGAGTCTTGCCGTCAACTGTGATTGTACCAGCTTCGTCATCAGCCTCAACAGTGTGAAGACCTTCACCGATTCTGCCACAGTAGCCGCCCTGTGCTGTATCATACTTAAGAAGATTAGCAAGCATGGATGGCTTTGTGAGGTCGTTGATAGCTACTACATCGTAACCCTCAGCGCCGAACATCTGACGGAATGCGAGACGGCCGATACGACCGAAACCGTTAATTGCAACTTTAACTGACATTTGAATTACCTCCAAATATTTTTTTAGTTTATTTAACCTCTAATATTCTACCACAAAACAGAATAAATGCAACAACTTTGACATAATTTTAACTTGGATTTTCAACTTTTGTCATAATGTAAAAAAAATCAATAGTTTGGCGTATCAAAAATGTGCTTTTTTCTGTATGTTTTGCGAAATATTAGGGATTAACAACATTGACAAGCGAATTGTTAAGATAGCCTTTAATGTTTTCTTCCAGAATACCCATAAGACGAAGCCTTGTTTCATATGCCGCCCAGGCAACATGAGGTGTTATCAGGCAGTTTGGAGCAGTGAGAAGAGGGTTGTCTTCTGCGGGAGGCTCTGTTGATAAAACATCTGTGCCGTAACCGGCAATTTTACCGTCAATAAGAGCTTTTTTGACATCAGCTTCATTTGCCACAGGTCCTCTTGATGTGTTGATGATATAAGCAGAGGTTTTCATTTTGGCGATGAATGACTCGTTTATGAGACCTGCTGTGTCATCTGTGAGAGGGCAGTGCACGGAAATGTAATCGGAATTTTTTATTACAGTGTCCATATCTGTGAATGTGATGTGTGGGAAGCCATCCTTTTTACCTGATGGCGTGTATGCCATAACATTCATTCCGAAGGCTCTTCCTATTTCTGCAACTCTTGAGCCGATTTTACCGAAACCGATAATACCGAGAGTCTTTCCGTCAAGCTCAAAAAGCGGCTTGTTCCAGTAGCAGAAATCCTCACATTTTGACCAGCTGCCTTTTTTTACATCCTCTGTGTATGCAGCAGTCTGGTTTGTTAATTCAAGAATAAATGCAAACACCATTTGTGCCACTGCGTTTGTGGAATATGCAGGGATGTTAGAAACAGAAATGTTTCTTTCTCTGAGCGCTTTGCAATCAATCTGATTGAAGCCTGTTGCAAGAGTTGAAACAAATTTCAGCTTCGGAAGCTGAGCGATAATCTCTCTTGTGAGATGAACCTTGTTAACAATAACAATATCCGCATTCTTTGCTCTTTCAATAATCAGCTCAGGCTCTGTGCGGGGATAAACAGTTAAATCAACAAGCTTTTCAATTGGCTCCCAGGATAAATCTCCCGGGTTTTCTGTGTGACCGTCAAGAATTACGGCTTTTAATTTTTTTGTCATAAAAATCACCTGAAATATTATACACTAAATTATAATCTCTTTCAAGTATGGCTGTTTTTTGTTTTTTGTTGTAATATTTCAACAATAATTCGGTACATAAAATCTATCGGGTGTGCAAAGTTTATTTTTAAAAAAAATTGTTCTGTGGCTTTTTCCCTTGACCTTCACACTTAAATGTTATAAAATGTATTCAATTATGTGAAACGGAGTGAGATATTGAAGTCCGTTAAGTTAACAAAGGAGCAAAGGCGTCGCAGAAACCTTCGTCGGTCTGCTTACGGATGCTTTATCGGCGCTGCTGTTCTTATAGTGATAACCTTCGGCTTAACAATTCCGCAGGTTCAGAAAAGCCTTGCAGACATAAATGCCTGGTTTGTGAGCCTTGAATTGTTTATTGCCCGATATGAAAGCTATCCAGCTTTCTTTTTGTTAATATTTTTGTTTGCGCTTAAGAGCTTTGTGCCGTTGATTCCGCAATCCGTCTTGTTTATCGCAAGTGGTATGGTGTTCAGCGAGGTAACAGCATTTTTTATAAATGCACTTGGCGTTGCAGTGCTTTATTCCCTGAAATTTCTTTGGGGAAAGAAAAAGGGTGGCGGTGGCGTTCACAAGCTTGCAAATCGATCGCAAGCCGTGTACAGATTTATGGATTTTGGTGGTAAGGGCAATAGGTGGATGCTCGCACTTATGCGTTTTGTTCCCTTTTTTCCCACCAACACCGTCAGCAGAGCCTATGGTGGCACTGAAATGAAGCTTGATTCCTATCTTGCTTTTTCAATGCTGGGGTTTCTTCCAAGGCTCGTTTTGTGGAGCTTCATCAGCTTTAGTATTTTCGATCCGTTCTCTGTGGAGTTCATGACTCCCATCATAATTTTGTTAATCATCAGCGGTATATCTTTACTGCTTGTAAATGTTTTGTTGGAAAGAAAGGATGCTTCTAATGAAAAAGAATGAAATCAATTCACAAGAATTTTTAAAGCGACTCCAGGTCGTTTATGGGGATTGTGCTCAGGCTCAGCAGGGGAGATATCTTGCTCTTGCAGAAAGATTTGAAAGTGAATTCAATGCAATCAATGATATCCGCTTTTTCTCTGCACCTGGCAGAACAGAGGTTGGCGGCAATCATACAGACCACAATAATGGCAAGGTTTTGGCAGCTGCTGTTAACCTTGATGCTGTTGCAGCAGTTGAAGCCCGTGCAGATGGCGTTATCTGTGTAAACTCACAAGGCTATGCACCTCTCACAGTGGATACAGCAGACCTTTCTGTAATTGATGGCGAAAAGGGTACATCTCTTGCGCTTATCAGAGGTGTTTGTGCAAGGTTCAATCAGCTTGGCTATAAATTCGGTGGATTTAATGCTTGTGTAACATCAGATGTTCTTTCAGGCTCAGGTCTTTCATCATCTGCTGCATATGAGGTTCTTATCGGTACAATACTTAACTATCTTTATAACGATGGCAAAATCAGTGCAGTTGAAATTGCACAGATTTCACAGTATGCAGAGAATGTTTATTTCGATAAGCCTTGTGGTCTTATGGACCAGACAGCTTGTTCTGTTGGTGGCTTTGTGAAAATTGATTTTGAAGATACAAGTAAGCCTGTTATTGAAAAGGTTGATTTCGATATTGCAAAGCACGGCTATAACCTCTGCATTGTTGACACAGGTGGAAATCATGCCGATTTGACAGGTGACTATGCTGCGATAAGACTAGAAATGAACAGTGTTGCAGAGTTCTTCGGTAAGAATGTTCTTCGTCAGGTGGATGAAGCAGATGTTATGGCAAATATTGGTGATATCCGTAAGAAGACAGGTGACAGAGCAATAGAAAGAGCAATTCATTTTTATAATGAAAACAAACGCGTTGAGCGTCTTTCAGCTGCTCTCTCCGAAGGTGATTTTGAAGCCTTCAAGTCAACAATTATTGAGAGTGGTAAGTCATCATATATGTACAATCAGAACTGCTTCACTCTTACAAATCCATCTGAGCAGCCTGTTGCACTTGCTCTCTGTGTTGCCGAAGAGCTTCTTAAGAATAAGGGTGCATACCGTGTTCACGGTGGTGGCTTTGCAGGAACAATTCAGGCTTTTGTTCCCGTTGAAGAAACAGACAAATTCGTTTCAGTAATGAATAGCTTCCTCGGCGAAAAGGCTTGCTACATACTTAAGGTGAGAAGCCACGGTGGCTGTGAGGTATGATAAAAAAACTTTCAGATTTATCGGACATAAGGGGTTCTTTGCCTCTTATGTCCGTAATTCAAACTGACTCTGTTTTTTTTGCCACCGAAAGTGAAGGTGCGTATTGTCAGGAAATAGATGGTGTGAAAACACTCATCTTCTCTGTAAGAGGCACATCTGCCACCATCTGCAAATTGACAGATGCTGTTGATGAAGAGGAATTATCAACATTTCTTCATTTTCATCACATAACAGAGGTTGTGTCAGATTTCCCATTTGGTGACTTTTCTTTTGAAAAAGTATCTGTGTTGAAAGCAAAAACCTCTTGCAACGAAGATGAGAATATAACAGCGCTGCTGCCTTCATCCAGATTGTGTGATTATGAAAATGTTTTCAGGCTGCTTTCCTCGGAGGGGGATTTTGAGGCATGGTATCCCTCGTTTTCAAGGAAAGTCAATAATTTGGCTGCGAGTGGCGTCTATCTTTCTCGGAACTCAATACCGGTTAGCTGTGCAATTGCGCCATTTGTGTGGGAAAAAACATGTGTTATCGCAGGTGTATATACACATCCTGAATACAGAAACAAAGGCTTTGCATCAAGGTGTGTTAAAGCCCTTCTCGGAGAATTAAACAAAATGGACTGTCGAGAAGCATATCTTTGGTGTGAAGAAGAAAATATAAAATTTTATGAAAGAGAAGGGTTTTCTCGTTGTGGGAAAATCTATGTGAAAAAGGAAGAGTAATATGTCTTTTTTTGAGTTTAGTGAAGAAATAAGTGCTTTATCACAAAAAGCACTTGAGAAATGTAAGGGTGAGTTTGAGAAGATTGATAAGCTCACAGAATTCAATCAACAGCGTGTTCTTAAAGCTTTTATCAATAATGGCGTATGTGAAAGTCATTTCGCAGGATCCACAGGTTATGGCTATGGAGACCGTGGAAGAGAGGTGCTGGATGAGCTTACAGCAGAAATTTTCGGCACAGAGGATGCGATTATTCGTCACAGCTTTGCAAGTGGAACACACACTCTTGCTGTGATGCTTTTCGGGGTTCTCAGACCCGGCGATAATATTCTTTTTGTTACTGGCACTCCCTATGATACAATCCATTCTGTTATCGGCATAACAGGTGAGGGTATGGGCTCCTTGAAGGATTTTGGTGTGAATTTTGATATTATTGAGCTTCTTGCTGACGGCACCCCTGATTATCAAGGGATTAAAGAGGCTTTCTCAAAGAAAACATATAAGGCAGCATATATCCAGCGTTCAAGAGGATATAGTCTCAGACCAACGCTTCTTCACAGTGATATTGAGAAGCTTTGTGCAATCGTGAAGTCAAACAGCAATGCCATTGTTATGCTTGATAACTGCTATGGCGAATTTACAGAATATAATGTACCTGCCGAAGCAGGTGTTGATATCTTCGCAGGCTCGCTTATCAAGAATCCCGGTGGTGGTATTGCAAAATGTGGTGGTTACATTGCCGGCAGAAAGGATCTTGTTGAGCTTTGCACATACAGAATGACCACTCCCGGTGTGGGAAGAGAGGTAGGTGCAACATTAGGTAATTCCCGCGATATATTTATGGGACTTTTCCATGCACCTCATGTAACAGGTGAGGCTCTTAAGGTGGCTGTTTTCACGGCAGCACTTTTTGAGGAAATGGGTTATGAGGTTTCTCCACGTTATAATGAGGAGAGGGCCGATATAATCCAGAGCATTAAGCTCATCACACCTGAAAAACTTATAGCATTCTGTCAGGGTCTTCAGAGTGGCTCCGTTGTGGACAGCTTTGTTGTGCCTGAGCCCTGGGCAATGCCCGGCTATGACAGTGATGTCATAATGGCAGCGGGTGCATTTACAAACGGCTCATCCATTGAGCTTTCAGCTGATGCGCCTTTGCGTGAGCCTTATGCAGTGTGGCTTCAGGGTGGACTCAATTTCCACAGTGGCAAAATCGGTGTGATGCTTGGTGCACAGCGTGTTTTATCTGAATAAAATATTTTCGGCAATTTCTTTGAATGCAGGTCCGCAATCACTTCCGCCGGAGGAACCGTTTTCCTTCATTATGCAGATAGTGTATTGCGGATTTTCTTTTGGAAAATACCCGACAAACCAACAGAATTTTATTTCGTTTCCAAATTCATCGAACTGACCACTCTGGGCAGTTGCAGTTTTTGTGCAGCAGGTGTAGAGATTGCTGTGTGCAGCAGCCCCCGTGCCTATTATGGTTGTTTCCTGCAGAGCATCTGCAAGAATATTGCAGGTGTTTTCTGATAAAGCAATCTCCTTATCTTTTCTTTTGGTTTCGATGATTTTGCCGTTCTCGTCCACATCGCCTCTGATGAGTGTTGGTTCAATATAAGAGCCCTTGTTTGCAATGGCAGAAAATACACAGGCAATCTGTAGCGGTGTTGCAGTGAGCCTTCCCTGGCCGAAGGCAAGATTACCTACATCTGCATCGCACACAAGCTCCTCCGCAGAGGGAATTGTGCCTTTGTCTGTCATGTATCCGTTACCAAAATCACAGGCTTCTCCAAGGTGTAATTTGTTACACAAACCAAGAAGCTCGTCTTTACCTGTTTTCACACCAAGCTGTATGAAATACGGATTGCAGGACATTGCCATAGCTTCGCTGAAATCAATGTGTCCGTGACCTGAAAGCTTGCTGCAGTTGAATTTGTTTTCGTTAAAGGTAATGCTTCCGCTGCAATTGAAGGCTTCAGGTATAAACCCTTTTTCCAGTGCAGCAGCTGCTGTTACAACCTTGAAAACAGACCCCACGGGAAATTGAGAGAATGCTCTGTTGAGAAAAGGAGAATTCGCTTGAGTAAGAGATTGCTCCATATTGCTTCTGTCAAAAACGGGGAAGGATGCACATCCGAGAATTTCGTTTGTTTGCACATTAAGAACAACTCCTGCCCCTGCGATAATGTTGTTGTTTTTCAGTGCATCCTCAAGAAATTTCTGTATATCTGCGTCAATTGTCAGCGCCAGACCGTCTTTGGTATAATAACCATCATCGCGAATGATAACATCCTCATTTACGAGAATTCTTCCGAGTGCATCTGCGCTGAAAGTGACCGATAATCTGCCACCTGTATCACTGAGCCTCTTGTCAAAATATTTTTCTATACCGTAAACACCCTTGCCCGTGCTGTCGGTGTAGCCGATAATATGGGTTGCCAAAGAATTGCTGTATCTGTCAAATTTTTTCAGAATCTTTATATCATCCGAGCTAGTGTATTTTTCGTTTGCCTCACATTCCTTGAATGTAAGATAACCCTTGATTGCATTTTCAATTGTGCCTTTGTCTTCTTTTTTCATCATTTCTTCAAGTGATGATTGGGTTGGAAGAATTAAAGCAATCTCCTTGTAGGTGCTGTTTGTCAGTGGATTGAGGCTTCTGTCGTAGATTATCCCTCTCGTTGAGTGAATTTCTCTTGTTCTTGTGCTTTTTTGCTTGGATGCTTCTTGTGGTGTCAGGGTGAAGGTGAACAATCTGCCACCAAGTGCAAGAAATGATAACAATATGCTCATTGTCAGAGCAAGAACTCTTTTTTTCATTCAATAAACCGACTTTCACAAAAAATTCTGTATTTATTGTTTGACAATTTTATTATTGATATTATAATTAAATTATGAATTATTTCAGGAGGGACTATGGATAACAGATTTTCCCGTACCATAAATATGATTGGTGAAGAAAAATTCAATATTCTCAAAAACTCCTCAGTGATTGTTTTCGGCCTTGGCGGTGTTGGTGGTGCTGTGTGCGAAGCACTTGTGAGGTCGGGTATCGGCACAATTGGCATTGTGGATAAAGATGTTGTGGATATCACCAATATTAACCGTCAGCTCATTGCCACAGAAAAGACTGTGGGAATGCTTAAAACAGAAGCAATGCGAAATCGTCTGCTCGATATTAACCCGGCTGTGTTGATCAGAAAATATGATTTATTTTATCTTCCCGAAACAGCAGATGAAATCAAACTTTCAGAATATGATTTTGTGGTTGATTGCATAGACAATGTAACAGCAAAGCTTGAATTGATAGCACGCTGCAAGGAGCTTAATGTTCCGGTTATCTCATCAATGGGGACAGGCAACAAGCTCAACCCCGAAATGCTTGAGATATCGGATATCAGTAAGACATCTGTTTGTCCTCTCGCAAGGGTAATGAGGCGTGAACTTAAAAAACGTGGAATTACAAGGCTCCCCGTTGTTTATTCAAAGGAGGAGCCGGTTAAAACGGATTTATCTGTACCTGCCTCTATGTCGTTTACTCCACCGGTTGCAGGGTATCTTCTTTCATCGTTTGTTATTAAAAAATTAATCTTTTGAGGTGTTATAAATGAAATTTATTCCTATTGACCCTGATAATCCGGCTTTGGTTGAGGCTTATGCTCTCGTTAAAAGCTGTGATATAAGAAATGCAAAGAACGGAACACAGTATCTTGATATCTGCCTTGCAGATAAAGATGGTGAGGTTTTTGCAAAGCTCTGGAATTATGCTGCAGATAAGGATTTTCTTCCCGCAGCAAACACAGTTATAAAGGTCAGAGGTGCATTGCAGGACTATAACGGTACAAGTCAGTTCATTGTTAAGAAGATGAGAGATATAACTCTCACAGATAATATTGATATCAATGATTTCGTCAAATCTGCAGATTGTGACGGAGATGTTATGTATAACATAATTACATCCATTGTGGATGGCTTTGAGGATGATGACCTTAAAGGTGTAGTTGCATCAATGCTTGAGGATAATAAGGCTGAAATTCTTTCCTTTCCTGCGGCAGAGAAGCTTCACCACGCAATGAGAGGTGGACTTCTTTATCACACACTTTCAATTGTCCGTCTCGCAGAGTGTGTTTGTGGTATTTATCCTTGTATTGACAGAGAGCTTCTTCTTTCGGGAGCTATTCTTCACGATATTGCAAAGCTGCGTGAATACACGGTTAACAGCTCAGGTATGGTTGATGGTCACACTGTTGAAGGTATGCTCCTCGGTCACCTTGTAATGGGTGCAGAGGATGTTGGCAGAAAGTGTGATGAATTGGGTGTTGACAGCGAAAAGAAATATCTTCTTCAGCACATGCTCATTTCGCACCACGGAAAGCTTGAGTTTGGTGCAGCTGTGAGACCGGGCTTCATTGAGGCAGAGGTTTTGTCACAGCTTGACCTGTTGGATGCCAACATGTATGAAATGGCAGATGCTGTTAAGGATGTAGCCAAGGGCGAGTTTACAGGCAGACTCTGGATGCTCGATAACAGAAGACTTTACAACCATGGCAGAGTGGATGTTTCGCCTGTTGCGAACATCGCAGACTCAGCAGAATAATCCTGGGAGGGTGTAGTATGAGAAACCATGAGGTAACAAATGTACAAAAGCTTTTAAAGGAAGATGGCTCCTTGCGTGAGCCGGGCTGGTCAAAACAGCTTGTTCAGGAATATTCCCGTGCAGATATCAAGGCGCCAAGGTTCAGAATCAAAGAGTGGGATTATTATCTTGTTGTTTCCGAGGAGCATGATATCGCAGTAGCGTTCACTATTTCTGATGATGGATATATCGGACTTCAGTCAGCCTCCTTCCTTGATCTGGGCGAAAAACCATGGGAGCATACAGAAACAATTCTCAATGCATTCCCGATGGGTAAGCTCAAGCTTCCCACATCAAGCGCTTCAGGTGTCACAAAGTATAAAGATAAGCGTCTTGATATGCATTTCGATGCAGGCAACGATAAGCGTATTATCTTCTGTGATTACAAGAATTTCCACGAGGGCAAGACTCTTAAGTGTGACATCACTCTTGCGCAGCCTCCAATGGATACCATGGTTATTGCAACTCCTTGGAAGGAGAAGAAAACAGCATTCTATTATAATCAGAAAATCAACTGTATGCGTGCGAGCGGTACAATTGAGCTCGATGGCGTGAAATATGAACTGAATCCCGAAACAGACTACGGTACACTTGATTGGGGGCGTGGTGTGTGGACATACGATAATACCTGGTATTGGGGCTCAGGTAATATGACCGTGAACGGAAAGCCCTTCGGCTTCAATATCGGTTATGGCTTTGGTGACACAACCGCGGCAAGTGAAAATATGCTTTTCTATGACGGAAAGTGTCACAAGCTTGATGATGTAACCTTCAATATTCCGTCATCCGGCTACACAGACCCATGGACCTTCACATCAAGTGACGGCAGATTTGAAATGGAGTTTATTCCTATTCTTGACCGTGCAGCAAAAATTGATGTTAAGTTTATAATCACAGACCAGCATCAGGTGTTTGGTCGCCTGAGTGGTAAAGCTGTGCTTGATGACGGTACAGTGCTTGAAATCAAGGATTGTCTCTGCTTTGCAGAAGATGTACATAATAAATATTGAGGTGCTCAATGGAATACACAGAAGTAAAGATTTTTGTAAAAACAGAGGATACAGAAAGAGCGTCATCTGTTGCAATAATGACCGTGCCTTATGGCATATATATTGAAGATTACAGCGATCTTGAAGAGGGTGCGTGGGAGATTGCCCATATAGACCTTATTGATGAAGATTTGCTTAAGAAAAACAGAGAAGAATCAATAATCCATGTGTTTATTGAAGAGGGTAATAACCCTGCAGAGGCTGTTTCTTTCATAACTGAAAGGCTCAATGCCGAGCATATCACCCACACAATTGAAACCGATGGTGTGAATTCAGATGATTGGCAGGATAAGTGGAAGGCTTTCTTTAAGCCACAGCCAATCGGCGAAAGACTCTTTGTAAGACCTGTGTGGATTGACGATTATGACAGTGGCGACAGGGTGGTGCTCAATATTGAGCCTGGTGCTGCATTCGGCACGGGCACTCACGAAACAACACGCCTTTGTCTTGAAACTCTTGATAGTATCATAAAAGATGGTGACACAGTCCTTGATATAGGTTGTGGTAGTGGTATTCTTGCAATTGCTTCAATGCTTCTCGGAGCTAAAGAAGGCTTCGGTGTTGATATAGACCCCCTTGCTGTTAAAACAGCGAAAGAGAATGGTCTTATGAATAATCTCAAAGAGCCTGAGCTGTCCTTCGTCTGTGGAGATCTTGCAGATAAGGTGACGAAGAAATATGATGTTGTTGTTGCTAATATTGTTGCAGATATAATCATTCTTTTCAGCACACAGGTGAGAGCCTTTATGAAGCAGGGCGCAAAATTTATTGCATCGGGTATCATAGACAGCCGTGCCGACGAGGTTTGTCTCGCCTTGCAGAGTGCAGGTCTTGTGCTCAAGGAACGCACCGAAGACAACGGTTGGGTATGCCTCGTCTGTGAATAAAAGTATTAACCTTTCTCATATAGTTTCACGAGGTGAATTATATGAGAAAGGCTTTTGTTTTTTTATTGTCATTTGTTTTACTGATAAACAATGCGATTACTTGTCATTGTGCAGAGGTTGTCAAAGAGGAGGATGAAATAAACCTTCCGTCATCCTTTACCGTTTCTGTGGAAAATAAAGAGGAATTAAAGAGATTACCTGTTGAAATCAAGGCAAGGTCCGCTGTGCTTATGGAGGCTTCCACGGGCGAGGTGCTTCTTGAATATAATGCAGATACTAAGCTTTTTCCTGCATCTGTAACAAAGATAATGACCATTCTTCTTGTTGCAGAGGCGTTGGATTCCAAAAAGATAACCCTTCAGGATAAGGTCAGCTGCTCAGAAAACGCGGCATCGAAGGGTGGCTCTCAGGTATGGCTTGAGCCGGGTGAAGTAATGTCTGTTGATGAGCTTCTTCGTGCAACGGTTATCGGTAGTGCAAACGATGCAGCAACTCTTTTGGGTGAGCACATAGCAGGTAGCGAAACAGCCTTTATTGATCTTATGAATGAAAGGGCAAAAGAGCTTGGTATGAAAAACACCTTTTTTGTTAATGCCACAGGACTTGACGATACCACAGATGAGCACCTTACCACAGCAAGAGATATAGCAATAATGTCTCGGGAATTACTGAAATACGAATTTATTACTAAATACACAACCGTGTGGATGGATTCTCTTCGCGACGGAGAAACAGAGCTTGTGAACACAAATAAGCTTGTTCGTTTTTATGATGGTACCACAGGTCTCAAAACGGGCACCACGGCAAAGGCGGGGTGCTGTGTGAGTGCAAGTGCGAAAAGGGGAGAGCTTCATCTTGTGGCTGTGGTAATGGGCAGTGCCAACAGCAATGACAGATTCAATACAGCCAAGGCAATGCTTAACTGGGGTTTTTCGAATTATATTTTGCATCAGCCTGCAATTGATAAAGAAACAATATCAGAAGTACCTGTCGTCGATGGAATAAGGGATTCTGTCAATGTAAAAACCCCCTCTTTGGCACCCGTGCTTGTAAAAAAAGGCGATAAAGATAAGATAATCGTCAAGACAGAGCTTTGTAAGGATGTTGAAGCACCGGTTGAGATGAATCAGGTGCTGGGGAAGGTGAGCGTTTATTCAGGTGAAAGATTGCTTAATGAATATCCTCTCAAGGCGAAAAATGCTGTCAGAAAACTTGACTTTTTCTCAGCATTTCTGAAAATCCTGAATTATATTTCCAATGGAGAAGAATCATATCCCTTTGAGTCATAAAAACTCCCTAAAACCCTTGAAACTCCTTGACTTTTATATACCTATTTGTTAAAATAAACCGATAATGAAGTACATTTATTAAGGATGTGTTTTTGTGTTTTATACTTCAACAAGAGACAATAGCATAAGAGTAACCGCATCAAAGGCAATTGCTGATGGTATCTCCAAGGAGGGTGGGCTTTACATTCCTGAGAGCATTCCTGCTTTGTCGATGGATGAAATTAAGGCTCTTTGCTCGGCAGATTATAAAGAAAGGGCAAAGAAGGTGCTTGGTCTCTATCTTACAGACTTCACAGATGAAGAGTTATCTTACTGTGTTGAGGGTGCCTATGCAGACGGAAAGTTTCTTTCCAAGGCAGTTGCTCCCGTTGTGAAGCTTCACGATAATGTAAGCATTCTTGAGCTTTTCCAGGGACCTACCTGTGCTTTCAAGGATATGGCTTTGCAGATTCTTCCGTATCTTCTTACAGTTTCAGCAAAGAAAAATCTTAAGAATAAGGAAATTGTTATTCTCGTTGCCACATCAGGTGATACAGGTAAAGCTGCACTTGAAGGCTTCAAGGATGTTGAGGGCACAAAGATTCTTGTGTTCTATCCTGTGGATGGCGTGAGCCCTATGCAGAAGCTTCAGATGACTACTCAGGAAGGTGCAAATGTCGGCGTTTGTGCAATCGAGGGCAATTTTGACGATGCGCAGACAGGAGTAAAATCAATTTTCACTAATCAGGAAATTCTCAAAAAATTTGAAGAAAACAATCTTGTTTTCTCATCTGCTAACTCAATTAACTGGGGCAGACTTGCACCACAGATTGTTTACTATGTTTCAGCATATTGTGATATGGTAAACTCAGGTGATGTCAAGCTTGGCGATCCAATCAATATTGTTGTTCCGACAGGTAACTTCGGCAATATCCTTGCTGCTTATTTTGCAAAGGAAATGGGTGTGCCTGTAAATAAGCTTATTTGTGCCTCAAACGCCAATAATGTCCTCACCGACTTTATCAACACAGGCGTTTATGACAGAAACCGTAGCTTCTTTGCAACCACATCTCCATCAATGGATATTCTCATCTCCTCAAACCTTGAGAGACTTCTTTATATTCTTTGTGGCAGAGATGATAAGGTAATTAACGAGTGGTTCTCTTCTCTCAAGCAAACAGGTAAATATACTGTTTCTGCAGATGTTAAGGATCAGATTTCATCACTTTTTGCAGCAGGCTGCTGTGATGATGAGCAAACAAAGAAGACAATCGGCGAAACTTATAAGTCGTTTGATTATCTTGCAGACACTCATACCTCTGTCGGCATAAATGTTTGCAACGCTTATATTAATGCATCGGGAGATAAAACACCCGTTGTTGTTGCTTCAACAGCGTCTCCGTTCAAGTTCTCCAAAGCAGTTCTCTCTGCTGTTGAGACCGAGCCCAAGGAATATGCTGATGAATTCAGCACAGTTAAAGCACTTGAAGAAATATCAGGACTTACAGCACCCGAACAGCTTTCTGCTCTCAAGGGCAAGGCTGTACGCTTCACCAAGGTAACCTCCAAGGATGATATGGCTGCTGTTGTGTTCGATATGCTCGGTATTTAAAAATGTCACTTTTTGTTATTGGAGATCCACATTTTTCTTTAGCAGTTGATAAGCCAATGGATATCTTCAAGGGGTGGACAGATTATGTTGACCGTCTTAAGGATAATTGGAATAAGATTGTCAGTGAAGAAGATAGTGTGGTGATTCCGGGAGATATATCATGGGCAATGAACTTTAAAGAGGCTCAGGCAGATTTCCGCTTTCTTAACGACGAACTTAACGGCACCAAATATATTCTCAAGGGCAATCACGATTATTGGTGGAATACCATGAACAAAATGAATGCTTTTCTTAATGAGAATGGCTTCGATAAAATCAGAATTGTCCATAACAATGCTTATCAGGTTGAAGACTTTGTTATAGCAGGTACCCGTGGCTGGTTTTATGATGACTCGGCAGCTGGCGATGTTCACAAGGTTATTCTTCGTGAAGCGGGCAGATTGAAAATGTCTCTTGCAGAAGCAACAAAGCTTCAGGGGGAAATTATTGCATTTCTGCATTATCCGCCCCTCAATGAAAATCAGCGTTGTGAGGAGCTGCTTGAGGTACTGCACAGCTTCCCCGTGAGGCAGTGCTTCTTTGGTCATCTTCACGGTTTTGTGGCGCCGGGATGTGCAAAAATTGAAGATGGTGACATTAAGTTTAGTCTTGTATCTGCAGATTATCTCAGGTTTACACCTCGTCTTATTACCCAAAGCGAATAAAAGATAGTCGTAATATAATAAAATACAAGAGAAATTTACCAAATATTTCAAAATTATTCAAAAAACAGTGGAAATTCACAAATTGTTGTGATATAATTCAAAAGTTATAATATATGTTCGCAATATGAAAGGATGTTTTAGGAATGTTAAAGTCTTGCGAAAAAATTGAAGCAAACGTATATGCTCTTGAGGTATCACTTGAAGGAGAGGCTTTCAAGTCTGCTGTAACAAAGGCATATGCAAAAACAAGAGGTAAGTACAATGTTCCGGGCTTCCGTAAAGGTAAGGCTCCAAAACACATTATCGAAACTTACTATGGCAAAGAAGCTTTCTGGTACGATGCAATTGATGCAGAGTATCCTGCTCTCTTCGATGAAGCAGTTAAGGAAGCAGGTATTGAGCCTGTTGCGGCACCTCACGATGATGAGATTGCAGAGCTCAATGAAAATGGTTTCACAATCAAATTCAAAATCACAGTTAAGCCTGAGGTAGAGCTTAAGGCATACAAGGGCATAAAGGCTGAGAAGGAAAAGGTAACTGTTAAAAAGGCTGAAATCAAAGCTGAGGTTGACAGTGTTCTTGAAAGAAACTCAAAGCTTGTTGCTGTTGAAGGCAAAGCTGCAAAGAAGGGCGATATCGCAACAATCGATTTCGAAGGCTTCCTTGATGGTGTTGCATTCGAAGGTGGTAAGGGCGAGAGCTATGACCTTGAACTTGGTTCAGGTAACTTCATCCCCGGCTTCGAGGAGCAGGTTATCGGTCACAAGGTTGATGAAGAGTTTGATATCGATGTAACCTTCCCTGAAGAATACGGTGCAGAAGAATTAGCAGGTAAGGCTGTTGTTTTCAAAATCAAGATTCACAAGATTTCAAAGAAAGAGCTTCCTAAGTATGACGATGAATTCGTTAAGGATGTTTCTGAGTTTGACACAATCGCAGATTACGAAAAGAATCTTGAAGAAGAAATCAAGGCTCGTAAGGAAGCTGCAGCAGACCGTGAGTTCGAAAACAAGGTTCTCGATGCTCTTGTTGCAAATGTAAAGGCAGAAATTCCTGCAGTTATGATTGAAAAGGAAATTGACAATCAGGTTAACGAGTTTGAGTACAGACTTCGTTCACAGGGTATGTCAATGGAGATGTATCTCCAGTACCTTGGCATGGATGTAGCAGCAATGCGCGAAGGCTACAAGGAGGGTGCAGAGAGAAGCGTTAAGCTTCGTCTTGCTCTTGAGAAGATTGTTGAGCTCGAGAAGATTGAAATTTCTGATGAAGATGTTGATGTTGAGCTTAAGACATACGCAGATGCATACAATATGCCTGTTGAGAAAATCAAGACCCTTATCTCTGCTGAAGATGTTAAGCTTGACCTTGCTTGCAGAAAGGCAATGGATATAGTTAAGGATTCAGCTGTTGCCGGTGCAAAGAAGAAGGCTCCTGCAAAGGCGGAAGCAACAGAGGATGCTGAGAAGCCTGCAAAGAAGCCAGCTGCAAAGAAGGCAACAACAAAGAAGGCTGACGATGCAGAAAAGCCTGCAAAGAAGCCGGCTGCAAAGAAGACAACAGCCAAAAAAGCAGCAGATGCTGAATAATCATTGAACCTATGCCGCCACAGTATTTTTCTGAGGCGGTATATGTATCTTATAAATATGTTTAAAACAACATTAAAGCGTCAATAATCATATATATCTTATCAGGAGGTTTATTATATGGCACTTGTACCTTATGTTATTGAACAGACAAATCGTGGAGAACGTCAGTATGACATTTTCTCACGCCTTCTTAATGACAGAATTATTGTTCTTTCAGATGAAGTGAACGATGCAACTGCAAGCCTTGTTGTTGCACAGCTTCTTTATCTTGAAAGTCAGGACCCGGAAAAGGACATCAGCTTTTATATCAATAGCCCGGGTGGCAGTGTTTCTGCAGGCCTTGCTATTTATGACACAATGCAGTACATCAAGTGTGATGTTTCAACAATCTGCATGGGTATGGCAGCATCTATGGGTGCATTCCTTTTTGCAGCAGGCACAAAGGGTAAGAGATATATCCTTCCTAATGCAGAGGTAATGATTCACCAGCCATTAGGTGGCACACAGGGTCAGGCAACGGAGATTCTCATTGCTGCAGACCACATTAAACGCACAAAAGATAGATTGAACAAGATTCTTGCTGATAACACAGGCAAGACGGTTGAAGAAATCTTTGCTGACACAGAGCGTGATAACTGGCTCACAGCAGAGCAGGCTGTTGAATATGGTCTGGCAGATAAGGTTATTGAAAACAGATAATCGGAGGTAGTGTTTTGGCACGAGAAGATAAGGACAAAAAAGTTCAATGCTCCTTTTGTGGCAGAGCTTATGATCAGGTCCGCAGGATGATTTCCGGCCCCGGTGTTTATATTTGTGATGAGTGTGTTGAGCGCTGCGTGGATATTGTTGAAAGCAGACCTTCGGGTAAAAGCAGAAGAGTAACACCGAGATCTGTGAAGAAGCTTCCTAAACCCAAGGAAATCAAAGCAAAGCTTGATGAGTATGTTATCGGTCAGGATCACGCAAAAGAGGTTTTGAGTGTTGCTGTGTATAACCACTACAAGCGTATATATGTTGAATCAGAAGATGATGTGGAGATTACGAAGAGCAATGTGCTTATGCTTGGTCCCACAGGTGTTGGTAAAACTCTTCTTGCTTCAACACTTGCAAAGATTCTTGATGTACCGTTTGCCATTGCAGATGCAACCACACTAACTGAAGCCGGTTATGTTGGTGAGGATGTTGAAAACATCCTTCTTCGTCTTATTCAGGCTGCAGATTTCGATGTGGACAAGGCAGAGCTTGGTATTATATATGTTGATGAAATAGACAAAATCGGCAGAAAATCCGAAAACACATCCATTACCCGTGATGTCAGTGGCGAGGGTGTGCAGCAGGCTCTTCTCAAAATTGTTGAAGGTACAGTTGCAAATGTTCCTCCTCAGGGTGGCAGAAAGCACCCTCAGCAGGAGTGTATTCAGATTGATACATCAAAGATTCTCTTCATCTGCGGCGGAGCTTTTGCAGGAATTGAAAAGCTTGTTGAAAACCGTATGGGCAAAAATATTATGGGCTTTGGTAGTGAAATTCACTCAAAGAGTGAGTTGAAGGCCATGGATATGTACGCTCAGGTTAATTCTCAGGATTTAGTTAAGTTTGGTTTGATTCCGGAGCTTGTTGGTAGAATCCCCGTAATTACAAGCCTTGAAAATCTTGATGCAGATGGTCTTGTGAACATAATCACAGAGCCAAAGAATGCTCTTCTTAAACAGTACAAGAGTCTTCTTAAAATGGATGGCGTTGAGCTTGAATTCACAGATGAAGCTGTGAGAAGGGTAGCAGAACTGACCCTGGAAAGAGAAACAGGTGCAAGAGGTCTTCGTTCAATAATGGAGAATATCCTTAATCCTATTATGTATAAGGTGCCTTCAGAGCCATCAGTGGTTGCTGTTAAAATCACTGCAGATGTTGTGGATGGTAAGGCAAAGCCTGTTTATGTTAAAAAGCCTAAGGAAAAGGCTGAATAAATAAAGAATATCGGGGAGTCCGTTTTCCGGCTCCCCGATAAGATAATTATGGAGTACATATATGTCAGATAAGAAATTTGAGCTTCAGAATCTGCCGGTTCTTGCTTTGAGAAATCTTGTTATTTTTCCTGAGCAGACAGTCAGCTTTGAGGTTGGAAGATTAAAATCTGTAAGAGCAATTAAATCAGCTCTTGATACTGAGGAAAGATTGATTTTCCTGGTTTCACAAACTGATCCGCTTATTGAAGACCCGCGCTTTGCTGATCTGAGCAGAGTTGGTGTTGTTGCAAGAATTCAGCACATAAGCGGTTCCACAGAGGGCAATAGCTTTGAGATTGTTGTTGAAGGTCTGTACCGTGCTGTGGTTGTGGAAACGGGCAGAGAGCGTGTGTCTCTTCGTGGAGGGATTGTCCGTGTTGAGGAGGTGCATCCCGACAAAGCAGATTTGGAAACCGTGGCAACTCTTCGTGCATTGAAGAATAATTTTGAAAAATATATTTCTGTCAGCCCTCGTATGGCACCTGAAATCTTTCTTTCAATTCTTGAGGAAGAGGATATTGCTCAGGTTACAGATGATATTGCAGGTCATTTTCATTTTCCTGTAAAGGACAAGCAAGCACTTCTTGATGAATGCAATGCTCTCAGACGAGCAGAAATGCTTTGCTCAATCCTTTCAAGGGAGGCTGAAATTCTTTCGCTTGAATTGCACATTCAGGATAAGGTTCAGGAGCGAATGGATAAAAATCAGAGAGAATATTATCTTCGCGAGCAGATTAAGGCTGCTTCTGTTGAATTGGGTGAAGATGATTCTCCACTTGCTGAATCTCAGAAATATAAAGATATAGTAGCAGAGCTTTCCATTGATGATAAATCAAAGAAAAAGCTTTTCGATGAATGTGACAGACTTGTCAAAACAAGTCAGGGCTCACCTGAAGCAAATGTTATCCGTACATATCTTGATAGGGTAACATGCCTTCCCTGGGGTGTTTATACCGAGGATTCTCTTGATGTGCAGAGGGCTCGTAAAATCCTTGATACAGACCATTATGGTCTTGAAGAGGTAAAGGAGCGCATCCTTGAGCTTATTGCTGTTAAGCGCCTTGCACCAGATGCCAATGCACAGATTCTCTGTCTTGTTGGACCTCCCGGTGTCGGTAAAACCTCTGTTGCACGGTCGGTAGCAAAGGCAATGGGCAGAAAATATGTAAGAATTTCTCTTGGTGGCGTACACGATGAAGCAGAAATCCGCGGTCACAGGAAAACATATATCGGCTCAATGCCGGGCAGAATTATTTCTGCGATTGAGCAGGCTGGAAGTGCTAATCCGCTTATTTTACTTGATGAAATAGACAAGCTCGGCAGCGATTATAAAGGTGACCCGTCCTCTGCACTTCTTGAGGTGCTTGATGGTGAACAAAACAGCACATTTACCGATCACTATGTTGATGTGCCGTTTGATTTAAGTAAGGTGCTGTTTATCACAACTGCCAACGATGCTTCGCAGATTCCCGGACCACTCTTTGACCGTATGGAGCTTATTGAGCTTTATAGCTACACAGCAGAGGATAAATTCCTTATTGCTAAGAAGCACCTTGTACCACGACAGATTAAGAATTTTGGTATGAACGGTAAAATGATCCGTTTCACAGATGGTGCTATCCGTGAGCTTATCAGTGGCTACACCAAGGAGGCTGGAGTGCGTACACTTGACAGAATGCTTACAAAAATTATCCGTAAGGTTGCTGTTGAGTTTGCAGAAGGTTTTGAGGGAAAATATACTGTTGATATACCTGCTCTTACCACGCTCCTCGGTAAAGCTAAGTATAAATCAAAGAAGCTTGATTTTGAGGATATGATTGGCGCTGCCAACGGTCTTGCGTGGACTGCTGTCGGTGGTGAGATGATGCAGATTGAGGTTGCCGTGCTTGAAGGTACGGGTAAGCTTGAGTTAACTGGTTCTCTCGGTGATGTTATGAAGGAATCCGCAAAGGCAGCTGTTTCGTACATTCGCAGCAATGCAGAAGCACTTGATATTGACAGCAGCTTTTATAAGACAAAGGATATCCACATCCATGTGCCTGAGGGTGCTGTGCCCAAGGATGGTCCTTCTGCAGGTGTAACAATCACAACAGCTCTTGTTTCTGCACTCACAGGCAGGGCTGTTAACAAAACAGTTGCAATGACCGGTGAAATAACCCTGAGGGGTAATGTGCTTCCGATAGGCGGCTTGAGAGAAAAGTCAACAGCAGCCTTCAAAAACGGAATGAAGACAGTGATTATTCCTGAAGATAATGCACCTGACCTTGAGAAAGTCAATGAATCCGTTAAAAACGCCATAGAGTTTATTCCGGTTTCATCTCTTGATGAGGTTTTGAGCATTGCATTATCAGAAAAGATCAAAAAGAATATCGGAGCCCCCAAAAGCGAAAGAAAAGCAATAAACAAAACCGATATTGATGGTAAAAACGGTGTTTATTGCCAAGAGGTGTAATATGAATTATAATAAAGTAGAGTTTGAGGCTGCCTTCGGTACATTAAAGCAGATACCTGCATCTGATTTACCTGAAATTGTTTTTGCAGGCAGAAGTAATGTTGGTAAATCATCAATGTTAAATAAGCTTTTTAACAGAAAGAATCTTGCAAGAGTTTCTTCAATGCCCGGCAAAACAATCACAATAAATTTCTTTAAGGTTGAAGATGTCCGTATTGTTGACCTTCCGGGTTATGGCTACGCAAAGGTTGCCAAGGGTGAAAAACGCAGATGGGCTGAAATGATGGAGGGGTATTTCCAATCCCCGAGAAATATCAGACTTGTTGTTCAGCTTGTTGATATGCGCCATAAACCCTCTGAGGATGATTATGTTATGATGAGGTTTCTTCAGGATGCAGGACTTCCCTTTATAGTTGCAGCAACAAAGTGCGATAAGCTCAATAAAACTCAGTTCAATGAGCGTCAGGCTGGTCTTAGAACTGAACTTGCCGAATTTGGTGAGGATTTGGTTATTATTCCATTCTCCTCTGAAAAGGGTAATGGTGTAGATGAACTTAAATTACAGCTTGAAAGTGTTTTATAAAGAATTAACCCCGTGAAGTCGATTCACGGGGTTAATTTTATATTTCTTCAAATAAAATTAATTCTGAAGTAAGTGCTGTGGGTAAATGAATCTTAATTCCGTTGACCTTGAGTTCATTTCCTGTGACTTCAAAGGTCTCGGTGTTGTTATCAAGAGTTACCCTGTATTTTTTGGAAGAATCAATTCCCTTAAGGTGTACGCGATCAGAGTTGAGAGTGGGATTTGCCATTCTGAATACAGCTGCAGCACCTTTGCTTTTGTCAGGCGTTCCGATTTCAAGAATATAAAGCTCATTACTGTCTGTTTCAATCTCGGGGGTGTGGTGATAAACAATACACTCGGGAAGAATAGGACGAATAAATCTCTTATAAATATCGGTGCTGTGCTTTATAAATTCCAGCTGCTGAGAATTAATCTGAGCACCAACGGGAGCAATAACATTAAGAGACATATGACCGAGCATTGTGTTTCTTAACTGCAGCTCAAGGGAACCATATTTATGGCAACCCATTCCTGCAAAAAGTCTGTCAACTCTCTCGGGAGGAAGTGCCATTGTTGCACTGTTTGTAATTGTGAGAGAAATCGGTGCACATTGGTTGTCTGAAACCCATGTGTGATGGAAGAATCTCATAATACCAAGATCTGTTCTTCCGCCACCACCTGCACAGTTTTCAAAAATAACATCAGGAAAACGCTTCTTGAGATTTTCATACATTTTGTAAACAGCATTAAAGTGACGAAGGCTTACACATTCCTGTTTTTCATCAACCACAGCTCTTATTGCAAAATAATCTCTGTGGGATGTGTTATAGTCAACTCTGAGTAAGTCGAGCTTATATTCTGTTATGATTCTTGCAAGCTCATCTTCTGCCCATTTTGCGGCCTCTGGTACAGTGAAATCAAGAAACCTGTCGGTCTGTTTGCCAAAAATATTCTCACCACGCCATTGAGGCTTCTCTTTGAATTCCCTGCAGTATTTTCCAAGATTCTCAATATCCACCCATAATCCGAATTTCATGCCATTTTCGTGACAGTAGTCAGCAATCTCTGTAATGCCGTTTGGATATCTTGCAGGGTCAGGGGTATTTATCCCGTTGTAGTTTCCCCATTCAACTTCATCGTGTGGGGGGCATTGCCAGCCTGCATCAACAATGAAAACCTCTCCACCCATTTCCTTGAATTGACGAATGAAAGCCTTACTTGTCTCAACACTCATATCGTGCTCGGCACCCATTCCACAACCAATGAGGTTAATGTCGTTGGAGGCTTCGGGAAGATTGAGCACAGAGCGTCTAATGTGTGAATGCATTTCGCGAATGATATCATCTGAATCACCAATTGCATGGCACATAACAACACAGGGGGAGGTGAAAACCTCTTTTCCCTCAAGCACATACATAGGGTTGTGAGCAGTTATTTCAGCCTTGAAGGAAAGGTATGCATCGTCACGCAACAATGGAGCATTAAGATCTGCCGTGAATCTGCAGCCACCACTCCAGCAAATCTGAGATGCCCATATTTTCCCATTGAGGTTGTTTTTTATGAATATTATAGGGTGACGGAAACGATCTCTGTTAAATCTTGTATCAATTGAAACAGCGTAACAGGGGAGATTGTGCCACTTGAAGCTTCCCTCGATACCCCACTGTTCACTTTCAAAGTAACCAATGGAGTAAAGCTCATTCCTGTTTGTTTTTTCGCTGTATTTTTTTGCTTCTGTTTCATCAATGCCACCACCAAGAATGGTGAGTCTGCTTAAATTCATTGTTGAATCAGAAAGATTTTCAATCTCGATCCAACGTGAAAATGACTGAGACCCGTCAAAACGGGTGAAGATTTTCAAACGGATGGGTTTTATTTCGCTTTCGAGAATAAGCTTGCAAAGAATTCCGCCATCTGTCTTTTCAGAGTTGAAATCAACGAATTTCAGACCATAATCAAGGCTTTGACCATCAATTTCAATGTTGAATGCAAAAGGCTCTGTGAAATCATCAGAATCAAGCCTTGAGGGAAAGTTGGATAAAACATTGAGAGGATAACCTGCACAGTTATATCCGGCACTTACAAGGCAGCCACCCATGAAAGCCTCTTCATAAACCATGTTACCGCTTCTGTATGAGAACACAGGAGTTTCACCCGGCTGATAATATGCATCAAAGAATTTTTTTGCGTTTTCCAAAGAAATCACCTTATTCCTCATCAAGCTTGAGAATAGCCATGAATGCTTCCTGTGGCACCTCAACAGTACCAAAGGAGCGCATACGCTTTTTACCTTCCTTCTGTTTTTCAAGAAGCTTTTTCTTACGGGTAATGTCACCACCATAGCATTTCGCGAGGACATCTTTTCTCATTGCTTTAACTGTTTCTCTTGCAATAACCTTGCCTCCGATTGCCATCTGGATTGGAATTTCAAACATCTGTCTCGGAATATTATCCTTGAGCTTTTCTGCAATCTTTCTGGCTCTGCCGTATGCCTTGTCTGAGTGAACAATAAATGAAAGGGCATCAACAATGTCACCATTGAGAAGAACATCAAGCTTAACGAGATTTGAGCGTCTGTAATCAGATATTTCATAGTCAAGAGACGCATATCCTCTTGTACGTGATTTAAGGGCATCAAAGAAATCGTAGATGATTTCGTTAAGTGGTAAATCATATTTTATTTCAACACGATCACCTGTAATGTAATCCATATTTTTAAAGGTACCACGTCTTTCCTGGCAAAGCTCCATAACCGAGCCTACATATTCTGTGGGAACAAAGATGTGTGCATCTGCCACAGGCTCCTCGCAGAAATCAATTTCTGCAGGGTCGGGGTAGTGGGTGGGGTTATCAATCTCAAGAACCTCACCATTTGTCATATGGATTTTATAAATAACACTTGGCACTGTTGTAACAAGGTCAAGGTCATATTCTCTTTCAAGTCTTTCCTGAATAATTTCAAGATGAAGAAGACCAAGGAAGCCACAACGGAAGCCAAAACCAAGAGCACCGGATGTTTCAGGCTCGTAGGTAAGAGCTGCATCGTTAAGCTGCAATTTTTCGAGCGCCTCGTGAAGGTTTTCGTAGTCTGCTCCATCGGCAGGGTAAATACCACAATACACCATCGGAGTTGCCTTCCTGTAGCCGGGGAGTGGCTCTGAAGCAGGCTTTGTGGAAACTGTAACAGTATCACCGACAACAGCATCTCTTACAGTCTTGATTGATCCTGTAAGATAACCAACCTCGCCTGAATGTAAAACCCCCGTCGGGTTAAGTCCCGTAGCCTTGAGAGTACCTGCTTCGACAACAGTGAATTCTGCACCGGTTGCCATCATTTTCATGGTGTCTCCGACCTTGATTGTTCCGTCCTTAACTCTTACATAAACAATAACACCCTTGTAGTTGTCATAAACTGAGTCGAAAATAAGCGCTCTGAAGGGGGCGTCATCATCACCCTCGGGAGCAGGAATAAGCTCAACAATCTGTTCAAGCACCTGCTCAACATTCTGTCCTGTTTTTGCAGAAACGCGTGGAGCATCCTGGCAAGGAAGACCAATAATATCTTCCACGTCTGATGCCACTCTGTCAGGATCAGCAGAGGGAAGGTCAATTTTGTTGATAACGGGCACAAGCTCAAGATTATGGTCAAGAGCAAGGTAAGTGTTGGCAAGTGTCTGGGCTTCAATACCCTGCGATGCATCAACAATGAGGATTGCACCCTCGCAGGCAGCAAGGGAACGGGAGACCTCGTAGTTGAAGTCAACATGGCCCGGTGTATCAATCAGGTTGAGCTGATATGTGTTGCCATTCTTAGCTTTATATTCAAGCTTAACGGCGTGGGCTTTGATTGTGATACCTCTTTCTCTTTCGAGGTCCATATCATCAAGAATCTGAGCTTCCATATCACGCTGGGCCACGGAATCAGTAATCTCGAGCAAACGGTCTGCAAGAGTTGACTTTCCGTGGTCAATGTGTGCAATTATTGAAAAATTTCGTATATTTTCTTTCTTTACAAGGGACATTTGTGTATTTCCTTTCAAAAATATCTCTTATTTGTTTTCTGAATATGCTTTTAAGGTGCTTTTGTTAAAAAGCTCCTGTATTCTTTTTGTTTCTCCGCAAAGATAAAGATAGCCGTATAGAGCTTCAAAGCCTGTTGCATATCTGTAATCTGCGTCGCTTTGGTTTTTGGGAGAGTGGGATGAATGTGCGTTTCTGCCTCTTTTAAAAACAGCGAGCTCATTTTCCGTCAGGTCATCCATTAAAAGCTTTATCATTTCAGCCTGAAAAGCCGCATTAACATACTTTATGGAATCCTTGTGAAGCTTGCCTGTCGGCTTGTTTGAGGCGACTGTAAGCATATTTCTTACAAGAAGGCTGTAAACAGCATCACCTAAAAACGCAAGGGTAAGAGGGCTGTACATTCGTGCTTTTGGCTCTTCAAGGGGAGTGCAAAGGCTGTCAAATATGTTTTCATTAAGGCACATAGTCAAACTCCAAATCATAAATACTAACAGTGTCACCCTCGGTGATTCCGTGGTCAACAAGAGCTTTGATTATACCACTTGTTTGTAAAACATTCTGGAAATATTGGAGTGATGAGTAGTCGTTAAGGTCGGTTTTGAAAAGAATCTTTGCAAGCCATTCAGCCTCAACGATAAATACATCGCCTTCAACACGTATTTTGAAATCCTGCTTTGCATTTTTGATGATTTCCTTTGGCGTGATTTCCTGCTTTTCATATATCTTGACAGGTGGAAGCTTTGACAACTCTGCTGCAACAGCGTTGATAAGCTCCTGTGTACCCTCTGCAATGGGTGCAATAATCTCGTAATATGAAAGTCCTTTTGCGCATATATAGTCTTTGAAGGCTTCTCTCTGTTCGTCTGTTGCAAGGTCAATTTTGTTACCTGCAACAATCTGAGGATAATCGAGTAATTCTTCGTTATATTTCTTTAATTCATCATTGATTGCCTCGAAGTCTTCGATAGGGTCTCTTCCTTCGGAGCCTGCCACATCCACAACATGAACAAGCAATCGGCATCTTTCGATGTGTCTTAAGAACTCATGACCAAGACCAACACCATCACTTGCACCCTCAATGATACCGGGGATGTCAGCCATAACAAAGCTGCTTTCAGGACCCATTCTCACAACACCGGGAACGGGGATGAGGGTTGTGAAGTGGTAGTCTGCAATAATAGGCTTCGCCTCGCTTACAACAGATATAAGTGTGGATTTACCAACATTGGGGAAACCAATGAGACCAACATCGGCAAGCATCTTCAATTCAAGAATAACATCCCACTGCTCACCGGGTGAACCATCTTTTGCAAAACGAGGAACCTGTCTTGTAGGTGTCTTGAAGTGGGAGTTGCCCCATCCGCCCTTACCGCCCTTTGCAGCAATAAAGGTCTCTTCGATGCTCATATCGGCCATAACGAAGCCCGATTCAACCTCCTTGATAACTGTTCCTCTTGGCACTTTTATGATAAGGTCCTCGCCTCGTTTGCCGTTGCAGTTGCTGCCTCTTCCGTTTTCGCCATTGGGCGCTTTGTATTTTCTTTTGTAACGGAAATCAGAAAGGGTAGATAAATTATCATCTACCTGGAAAATGATGTTTCCGCCTCTGCCGCCGTCACCACCATCAGGGCCACCGGCATTGATGTATTTTTCTCTGTGAAAGGCAACGGCACCATTGCCGCCGTTACCTGCTATAATGTGTATTTTGGCTTTGTCAACAAACATTTTAATCTCCTTATGAAAATAAATTGATGTTTTGTGTGCGCATAATCAATTTATTATACAATATTATTTATAAAAGATAAATAGATAATTTGAAATTTTCTGAAAAAATCAATAGAACATTATTGGGGGTTGTGAAGATATGTTCGGTTAGTGTTGAATTTTATTCGTCTGTTTGTTCGGTTTTTATTTGAAAATATTCGTGTTGATTTGGGAAAAATAGTGTTTTTTCTTTAAAAAGTGTCACAAAGTACAAAAAAAGGGACTAGAAAACAAAAATAAAACGAACATTCGTGTTGACAAAGACTGAAAAGATGATATAATGAAATCACAAAAACAAATGTTCGTTATTTGTTCGGAGGTATATATTATGACAACACTAGCATTTCTTAAATTACTCTTTGACATCACTCTCGTTATAATCGGTTGCCTTGCAATAATCAATGAGAAAAAGCTTGCTCGTTTTGAGAGAAAGGTGGCAAGATCTGTGAAGGCATTTTTCAAGGCACTTGTTGCTTGCTTGTATGAGCACAAGCAAACAAAAAACGGTAATTCGGAAAATGTTTCCAGCTTACCAACATACCGTAATGAAGAGTATGATGAAATTCTTTCTTCGCTCAGAAAGACAGAGCAGGCAGAAGAGTTTTACGCTGCTTGACAGTGGGTGCGCGTGATAATATAATTACATTAAAGGTTGTGATTATATGACGCTCAAGAGCTTGAATATGAAGAGTGCTTCGGCGCTTTTGCCTTCAAGGGCAGCAGATGGAAATAAAGGCACATTCGGTAAGGTGCTTCTCATCTGTGGAAGCAGGAATATGGTCGGTTGTGCTGTTCTTGCGGCAAAAGGTGCATTGCGAAGTGGAGCGGGGCTGGTTAGCATTGCGTTTCCGGATGTTTTGTATAACGCTCTGACAAGCCAGCTTTCGGAAACACTCTTTTTACCACTTAAAACCAATGATTTGGGTTTTATAAGTCATGAGGCTTTGCCCGATATTTTGTCTGCTGCAGAAAATGCAGATGCTATAATGATTGGTTGTGGAATAGGAAAGGGCTTCTCTCAAAGTCTTATTGTAACCACACTCCTTAAGCTGGAAGGGAAGTCTCTTATCCTTGATGCAGATGCTCTTAATGAGCTTTCAGGCTGTATGTCCATATTGAAAGATACAAAAGCCAATGTGCTTATAACGCCCCATCCTGGTGAAATGGCAAGATTGATGGGCTGTACAATTTCTGAAATTGAATCAGATAGAGAGGGCGCTGTTAAACGATTTGTGGAAGAGTATAGAGTTAATGTTCTTCTTAAAGGTCACGAAACTCTGGTTTCCAATAAGGATTTTACAGAGGTTTATGTGAACAAAACGGGCAACAGTGGTCTCTCCAAAGGCGGCTCAGGTGATTTGTTATCAGGAATTATTGCAGGACTTAGCCCTTCAATGGGGGGCGATGTTTTCAAAGCCGGCGTATTAGGGGCTTTTGTTCATGGTTTAAGTGCCGATGTTCTAAAAAACGAAATATCCGAATATTCTATATTACCCACAGATTGTGCAGCTGTGTTAGGCAGAGCATTCAGACTGATTGAAGCGAGTGATATTGATTAAACGGTTATTTTATATATTTTTTATTATTGCTCTCCTTATTGGATTTTCATCCTGTGGCATTAAGGGGAGCAATAATTTTAAAGATGTAAATTTTAATAATAAAACATCTGTTAAACTCGAATATAGGCAAAATGTTTATAATTGTCAGCTTCAGTTCTCAGGAAATGAGATGAGCTTGAATATAGAACTTGGAGACGGAGATTTTCTGTGTTATTCAATCGATGAGCTTTTGTGTGTGATAGAAAGTGAAGGGATCAGCAAATCCTTTGAAACAGAAGCACTTTCTTCTGATTTTCTTCCTGTGGTGTTATATTCATTCCTGAAAGAAAATGGTGGTGCTTTTACAACAGAGGAGTATGATGAAGATATAAATGCACACATTCTTTCTCGTGAGGTGAACGGAAATCGCGTAACTGTTCAGGTTTTTGGTGAAGGTGAAACGAAAGTCTATAACATCAGAATAACATAAAAGGGCCTTGCACCGGAGTGAACAAGTCCAGTAAAAACGGACAATAGAAAAAAACGACCTCCTATGGTAGAATAAAACTACCATAGGAGGAGTTTTTATGCCTAGAAATTATCTACATATAAAGGATTATGAAAAAGAAATACTCAAATTAAGAGA
>JAFODQ010000118.1 GCA_017380615.1 Clostridia bacterium
CGAGCCATTCCTTGTAAAGTTCAAGATAATTCATAATAAAGTCCCCTGTTTATAACTAAAGTAATAATAACCAAAAATGTATAGTAATCTACACTAAAGAGTAATTTTACTATATTATGCCAAAAAATTCAATAGAAAAAACAAAACAGAAAAAATCATAAATTTCGGAGGTAATTATTATGGCAGCAGCAGTAGCAATGCTCGTAGCACTCGGCGCAGGTTTCGGTATGTGTTATGCGACATCAAAGGCAGTGGAGGCAGTGGCTCGTCAGCCGGAGGCAGCAAGCAAGATTCAGACAATCCTTCTTCTTGGTTGTGCTCTTGCAGAATCAACAGCAATTTACGCATTCGTTGTAGCACTCATTCTTTCTGCGAAATAAGGTGAATTAAAATGGATATGCTTACATCTTTAGGTATCACCAAGGATTTGATTGCGGACCTCATTATCAATATCGGCAGCATTGTTGTTCTTTTTGTTATTGTAAAGAAATTGGCATATAAGCCGATTAAAAAGTTTATGGATGCAAGAGCAGAGCGCCTTGCAGCACAAAAGGCAGAGGCCGAGGCATTGAGTGAGGAAGCAAACAAAAGACTTGATGAATATAACATCCTTCTTGCAGAATGTGATAATGCAAAATCAGAGGCTATTGCACAGGGTGAGGCTATTGCCCACAGAGAATCAGAGCAGATAATCACCGAGGCAAAGCGCACAGCAGAAGAGATTATCCGTAAAGCCAATGAGAAGGCTCAGGAGGATTACAAAAAAACAATGGGAGAAGCTGATGATTATATTGTGAATCTCACAATGGAGGCTTCTTCAGCTCTTCTTAAAAGAGCAGTAAATGACGATGATAATAAGAAAATAGTTGAGGAATTCCTCAAAACAATCGATGGTGATAAAAATGCGTAAAGCAATAGTTAAAATCACCCACACAATGAGCGATGAAACATACAAGCAGCTGTGTGACGGAGTTTCTGCGAGATTCGGTACAGACACAGAGTTTGAAAAAGTGTTTGATGAAACACTCGTTGGAGGTTTTGTGCTGAAGCTTGACGGAATTGTTTATGATTATTCCGTAAGAACACAGCTTAAAAACATCAAAAAACATATTTCGGATTGAAAGGAAGGCTTAAAATGTCTAATGATATTTATAAGAGCAAAAGTGAATATCTGAAGAGTAAGCTTGGAAGCTACACATTTGAGCCTCTCGTGTACGATTATGGTACAGTTAAATCCGTTGGTGATGGTGTTGCCCGTGTGGAGGGTCTGCAAAACAGACTTTATGGTGAATTGCTTGAATTCAAAAATGATGTTTTTGGTATGGCGCTTGACCTTGAGGAGAATGGTGTTGGTGCAGTGCTTTTTGACAGCGCCGATAGCGTTATCGTTGGAGATAGTGTAAGAGGCACAGGCAGGGTAGCAGAAATTCCCGTGGGCAATGTTCTTCTCGGCAGAGTGATTGACCCCATAGGCAGAGCTCTTGATGGTAAGCCTCTTGAGGCGAAGGAGTATCTTCCTGCAGAAAGACCGGCTCCCACAATCACAGACCGCCGACCTGTCAAGACACCTCTTGAAACAGGTATTCTTGCCATTGACAGTATGGTGCCAATCGGCAGAGGTCAGCGTGAGCTTATAATCGGTGACAGACAGACAGGTAAAACCTCCATTGCATTGGATGCAATCTTTAACCAGAAGGATAAGGATGTTATCTGTGTTTATTGTGCCATAGGGCAGAAGGCTTCAAATATCGCCCATGTTATTGAGCAGCTTAAGAAGAATGGTGCAATGCCATATACAGTTGTTGTGGCATCCACGGCTTCTGACAGCCCTGCAACACAGTATCTTGCACCTTATTGTGCTTGCTCTGTGGCAGAGGGCTTCATGAATATGGGTAAGGATGTGCTCGTGATCTATGATGACCTTTCAAAGCACGCAGTGGCATACAGAGCAATGTCTCTTCTGCTTCACAGACCACCGGGAAGAGAAGCATATCCGGGAGATGTGTTCTATCTTCATTCAAGGCTTCTTGAAAGAAGTGCTTGTCTCAAGCAGGAGTTGGGGGGCGGTAGTATAACTGCTCTGCCTATTATAGAGACAATGGGTGGCAACATTTCGGCATATATTCCCACAAATGTTATATCAATAACCGATGGTCAGATATATCTTGAAACAGAGCTTTTCCACAGTGGTATAAGACCTGCTGTAAACACAGGCCTTTCAGTTTCCCGTGTGGGCAGAAGTGCACAGCACGATGCAATGAAGAAGGTTTCGGGTACCTTGAGAATTGAGCTTTCGCAATATCGCGAAATGGCTGTTTTTACCCGTTTCGGAAGCGATGTGGATGAAGCCACAGCAAAGCTTTTGCGAAGAGGTGAGTGCCTCACCGAGCTTCTCAAACAAGGTAAGGGTGAGCCAATGAGTCTCTTTGAGCAGACCGTGACACTCCTGGCATACAGAGAAAATGTTTTTGATAATATTCCTGTTAAGGGTGTCAGAGAGAAAGCTCGCGAACTCATCGAGAAGGTGAGAGCAGCTCATCCCGAATATGAGTTCGAAATTAACAATACAGGAAAGCTGACAGATGATATCGAAGAGCAGCTTAAAAGGTTTTTAGGAGAGCATTAAATGAGCAATGCTAATGAAATAAAGCAGCATCTGAAGGCAGTTGAGCAAACCCGTCAGATAACAAATGCCATGTATCTTCTCTCCACATCACGAATGAAGAAGGCAATGCAGCATGTGGATTTCAACCTTTTCTATCTTCAAAGATTGAGAGCCACAATAAAGGATGTTTTGTCAAAAACCAAGAATAACGATTTAACAAACCGTTTTATTGAGGATAATGGTAAAGGCTCGGCGGTCTTTGTTGTTGTGACATCGGATAAGGGACTTTGTGGTGGATATAATTCTGCAGTAGTAAAGCTTGCTATGGAAAAGCTTTCACGCTATGATGATTATCCTATCGTTATTTCCTTGGGTATCACAGGTGACAAGATGCTTCGTGACAAGGGGATCATTCCCGTTTATTCCTGGTATGGTGCTTCACAGCATCCCACAATGAACCTTGCAAGTCAGGTGGCAGAAAAGCTTATTGGTCTTTATCTTACAGATGATTATCACGAGGTTTATGTGGTTTACACAGAGTTTCACTCTGCTGCTGTGCAGGAACCCAGGTGCGTCAGGCTTCTTCCTCTTCTGCGAAGAGATTTCCTTGATGTTGAAAGAGAAGGTAATAAAACATCCGAAATGATTTTCGAGCCGTCAATAGATGTGGTATTTGACCAGCTTGTGTATCAGTATGTGACAGGGTTTATGTTTGATGTTTTTATGCAATCCTCTGCGAGTGAAAATATTGCGAGAATGAATGCAATGCAAAGTGCCACAAGAAATGCAGACGAGATGATAAAGCAGCTGTCAACGGAGCTGAATGCAGCACGTCAGCTTCAGATTACAAATGAAATAACAGAGATTTCCGCTGCAGTTGAAATGGGCGGAATATGAGAGAGAAATTCTTATGAGTAAGAAATATATCGGAAAAGTAGTTAAAATATCGGGTCCTGTTGTGGATGTCAGGTTTGAAGGTTCACTTCCTCCAATAAATGCACTTCTTTATATAGAGGAAGTGCAAAAACATTTAGAGGTCGCAATTCACCTTGATAAAACAACAGTTCGCACAATTGCTCTTGAGGCAACCGAGGGTCTTTCCTGTGGACTTCCTGTTACCACCGATGGTGAAGGTATCAAGGTCCCTGTGGGAGATGCTGTTATCGGCAGAGTTGTGGATGTTCTTGGCAGACCAATAGATGGAAAAGGTGAGATAGAGTCAAATTGCACTCTTCCAATTCACCGTAATGCCCCAACCCTCAGTGAACAGAGACCTGCCACAGAGGTGCTTGAAACAGGTATTAAGGTCATTGACCTTCTTGTTCCATACACCAAGGGTGGTAAAATCGGTCTTTTTGGTGGTGCAGGTGTTGGCAAAAATGTTCTTCTCATGGAAATGATTCATAACATTGCTGTTAATCACGGTGGCTATTC
>JAFODQ010000119.1 GCA_017380615.1 Clostridia bacterium
TCAATATACAAAAAAAAGATGAAATCCAGCAATCTCTTTTTTGTATATCTTATTTTAGCTTAACAATGCTAAAACATTTTGTGACTGTGAATTTGCTTGTGCAAGCATTGCAGCACCAGATTGTGTGAGAATCTGATTCTTTGTGAAATTAACCATTTCGCTTGCCATATCTGTATCGCGGATACGAGATTCAGCAGCTTGTGTGTTTTCAGCAGCAATATTTACACCTTTTGCAGCCATTTCAAAGCGATTTTGATATGCACCAAGGTCAGCTCTCTGTTTTGTAACAGTAAGAAGAGCGTGGTCAACAGCTCCAAGTGTAGCATTAGCTTGTTCTGGATCTGTGATTTTTATCTGTTCTTCGTTACCTTGAGCTCCTTTTAAGCCAAGTGACTGTGCAGTCATAGTTCCAATATAAACACGAGTATTCTGATCCATGTTAGAACCGATTTGGAACTGCATTATGCTATCAGAATTCTGCCCGAAACGTCCTGTAAGCATATTCATTCCGTTGAACTGTGCCTGGCTTGCAATACGATCAACTTCAGCAACAAGCTGTGATACTTCAACTTGAATCTGCATACGATCTTCATCGCTATAAATTCCGTTAGCAGATTGAACTGCTAATTCACGAATACGCTGAAGAATATCAGTTGTTTCTGTTAGGTATCCTTCTGTTGTCTGAATAAAAGAAACACCGTTTTCAATGTTTCTACTAGCCTGATTTAATCCTCTAATTTGAGAACGCATTTTTTCAGAAACTGCAAGTCCTGATGCGTCATCTCCTGCACGATTGATACGTTCACCGGATGAAAGTTTTTCTATGTTTCTCATGATACCGTCATTAGAAATGCCAAGTACACGATTAGCATAGAGTGAACTCATATTGTGATTAATAACCATAATTGTGCCCTCCATGTCTTATGAAAACAAAACATCATGTTTTGTTCCTACTTTGTACGGGCTAAACAGATGCGCCTTCTGTTTAGTTTCAGACCCTTTCAGTAGGAAAAGTGAGTTTGAAGTATCAAACCTACTTTTCTTACTGTCACAAAGAAACATAGAAAACACGTTTTCAAAGATCATATATGTCTGAAAACATATTAAACAAATAATGTTGGTGATTTGAAAATTATGGTAAGTAAAAAGTAACACCGCACAATATTTGGAAGGAAAATAATTTCCTTCCAAATATTATAATACACTATCTTAGTAAAGACAAGACATTCTGTGACATTGTGTTAGCTTGAGCCAACATAGCAGTACCAGCCTGCTGAAGTACAGAGTTCTTTGTGAATGATACCATCTGTGAAGCCATATCTGTATCACGGATACGAGATTCAGCTGCTTGAAGGTTTTCTGCAGAAATATCAAGTCCTTTTACAGCGTATTCCATACGGTTCTGGTATGCACCAAGATCTGCACGCTGTTTATTGATTTTCTTTAGACCTTCATCAATAGTACCGATTGCGCGGTTGGCATCTTCCGGTGTAGCAAGTGAAAGTTTTGTTTCTGTACCGATTTCGCGGATTCCTAAAGCTGTTGATGACATTGTACCAATGAATACTTGCATTCTTTGATCCATGTTTGCACCAATGTGGAACCACATAGAACCAGTAACAGCATTTTCACCTGTTGGTTGGGCAAAGCGTCCTGTAAGCATGTTCATACCATTGAATTGAGCAGAACTTGCAATACGATCTACTTCTGAAACAAGAGCAGAAATTTCAACCTGAATCTGCATACGATCTTCGTCGCTGTAAATTCCGTTTGATGACTGAACTGCTAATTCACGGATGCGCTGCATAATATCTGTTGTTTCTTGCAAGTAACCTTCTGTTGCTTGAATGAAACTGATACCGTTAGATGCATTCTGTGATGCCTGATTCAATCCACGAATCTGAGCACGCATTTTTTCAGAAACTGCAAGTCCTGATGCGTCGTCTCCTGCACGGTTGATTCTTTCTCCTGAAGAAAGTTTTTCCATATCTTTGTTGATACTGAGCCCTGTGACTCCCAACTGACGATTGGCATACATTGCCGACATGTTGTGGTTGATGACCATAATGATTCCTCCTTGGAATGTAAAAGACAGCATCCTTGCTGTCCAATTTTGCAAAAATGTGCATATGTGTTTACAAGGCTGCATCTACACACTTTTGCAAGAAACTATCTGATTGCTGCTTCATCGAAGTCGAAACAATCATGACACTTCTAGTAATATATTCGGAGGAATATTATAAAAACTTTAATATTTTTTTTAATTTTTT